>JAITJB010000138.1 GCA_031279155.1 Deltaproteobacteria bacterium
GAGACCATGGATACTAGTATTTCCAGTGCCTCCAGGGTTTCTGAGATAGAGGGCATTCCGGCCTTTATAGGCTCGTCTCCGGAGATTAGCCGCTCAAGACTTATCGCCGAAGCCGGATCTGACCTAAGCTTAAGGGCCGCGTTTCCATATCTTTGGGCTATCGCGGAAGCTTGCGTCGGCTTGAGATGCTCCACAGCGGAACGCTCAGCCTAGTTTGATTTTTAATTCCTATGACCCTTATTATGAGGGGGAATGCGACCACTCGCGAAGATTCCATACATCATGTTTTAGCTAACCGCCTCTCATCTGTTAGGGGGGCTTGCCCCCTTATCTAGAATTCTCCCTTCAGCATACGGCCAGTTTATTGCCCATAAAAAGGATTGACAGATAAAAAATAACGTATATATTGGTCTTTTGAAATGCGGGGCAAGCCGGGCTAGCCTGGAGGCAATGGCGGGCCCGAGCCGCTTAAACATAGCCGCAACTTCAGACGTTTAACGTCTAGTAGTGAGAGTAAATCGCTCTAAGCTATTGGCATTAACCCGGTCGATATTGTATATTAATAGGATATATGGCGAAGAGGTCGGGAGGCGCCGATGGCGAACATTGGTTATGACATCAGCAGAATAGATGGTGAAATTACCGCTACCCTCAAGGCGTCTGATCCTTATGGGCTGGTGCAAGCCTCTATCCTAGCTATGGGGTCGCTTCTAACCAACCGCGATACCTCCGGCGACTATTGGGAGTCTTCCTGCCTTCATTTAGCCGGCTCTTCTCGAAGTGAACTCTTAGCCCGTCTTTGGATAGAACTTCTCTACTATCTCCGTCAAGAACAATTAAATCTAGTCAAGGCCAACGTAGCTGAATTTTCCGAGACGAGTTTGGTGGTTGAGTGTTTTTTTAGTTCAGATTTTACCCTAGGATCTTTACTTTTAGGTCCGGAATGGCTCAACGGCGCCATTACTGTGCCAGTGTGCTCAGAATTTAACGGTAAATGGATAGCTAACATCATTTGGAAAGCCCAGGTGATCAGCCGCCATGCCTAAGTTTAAACTGCCCCCAAGGCTGCCCTTCCGCTGCCTTGGGGTCGCCGGTTTAGGGCTCATTGGCGGCTCCATTGCCAAAGCCCTGATGCCCTTCGACGGACTGACCCTCATGGCCTTTGACAGCGACCCCGACACTGTCAAGGAAGCCAGAAAAATTAAACGATTTGCTCGCGTGACCATGGATGCCGATGAATTTTTGTCCTGGCCACTTGATTTAGCCTACCTCTGCCTCCCTGTTAGGCGCAATGTCGAGCTCATAGAGCGCATGGGCCGCCTTAAGGTGCCTTACGCCGTAACCGACTCTGGCAGCACCAAAGGTCCGGCCAACGAGGCCGCTTTAGCTTTTGGCCTAAACTTCTGCGGCGGTCATCCCATCGCCGGTAAAGAGGTGGCCGGTTTCAGCCACTCCAAGGCCGATCTGATCCGCAACTGCCTCTTTATCCTGACCCCTGACGAGCGCTTCGGCCCTGGTCAAAAAGAGCTCTTGTGGCGCCTAAATAATCTCCACCAGCTTTTAGGCTGCCGCATAAGGTTCATATCGCCATCTGAGCACGATCGCATCTACGGTCTGATAAGTCACCTACCGTACCTATCAGCTTCGGCACTGGCCGGCACCGCCTTGGCCGAAGGCGGCCATGACATCCTCTCTTGGGTTGGCACAGGCTTTAAAGATAGCACCCGGGTTGGGGCTTCCCCGCCAGCCAAATGGGTTGAGGTGGCCATGGAAAACTCCGATAACCTGGTGACCTTCTTAGGATCCCTCATAAATCTCCTCGGCCACATGCGAGATATTGTTGGACGCAAGGACGCCGGGGAATTGATGGCTCTTTTGGATAAGATTTCAGCATTTCGCCGAATACTAGCCAAAGAGTAAGCTAGTTTCACCCCAAAACTTTTTTTCTTTTTTTTGGCCTTTATTTTTTCTATGTCATTAGCTTGTTTTGGTTTTTTATAAGTCTTGAATTTTAACCCGGCTTAAGTTAAGCTACTGATCGCCATCGCGCAGGGGGCCTTACAGCCTTTTTTAAAGCGGGGCTATATTCTTACTTTTATTGGCCTCTTGATTACGGGACGTGGCGCAGCCTGGTAGCGCACCTGAATGGGGTTCAGGGGGCCGCTGGTTCAAATCCAGTCGTCCCGACCATAAAACAAGGGCTTACGGACCAAAACCCCGTAAGCCCTTTTTTTTCTTTTGGCCATTAAAAAGCCTGACTTTTTTTTTCATAAAGACGAGGTTTTATCTCCAATATTTAAGTCCTGAGAAACTTGGAATACCAATAATCCGTGACGCCATGTTTGAAGCCCTCCTAAAAACTCCTTCAACTCAGATCCATCGGCTCAGGCCTCTGGCAAGTTATCTATGTATCTAAAACGGCTGGAGATAGTGGGCTTTAAGTCCTTCACCGAACGCACCTCCGTGCTCTTTAGCCCGGGCATAAGCGCGGTGGTAGGCCCCAACGGCTGCGGCAAGAGTAACATCATCGACGCCATCCGCTGGGTCATGGGGGAGCAAAACCCCCGCTTACTGAGGGCCCGCAACATGGAGGATCTTCTTTTTAACGGCTCCGTCGGGAGGGCGGCTGGCTCGGTAGCCGAAGTCACCCTCATCTTAGCTCGCGAGCTAGATCCCACGCGCGGCCAAGCCGAGGTCTCGATTACCAGGCGCTTTTTTCGGGGCGGCGACAGCGAGTATTTGATAAACCGCGTCCAAGCCCGCCTCAAAGACGTGGTCCGCTTCTTTATCGAAGCTGGCATGGGAACTAGGGCCTACGCCATTATCGAGCAGGAGAGGGTGGGGCGGCTAGTTGACGCCCCGCCAGAGGAAAGAAGACTTTTAATCGATGAAGCAGCCGGCATTACCCGCTTTAAAGAGCAAAAAAGAGAGTCCGAGCGCCGGATTATCGCGGCTGAGCAAAACTTAGTTACCGTATCGGCCATGATGACCGAAACCAAAAAACAGCTCCAGGTCATCTCCCGGGCGGCGGCCAAGGTCACCCGCTGGCGGGCCTTAAGAGACGAACTGAGGGAAGCTGAACTTGCTTTAGCTGGCCGCAAATTTTTGGAGTTCGTATCTGATCAAGCGGCTTTAACTGCGAGGTCCTCCGAACTGCGCGACAGCTTAAACTCGTTAGAGGCGGCTAGATCGGCTATAGAGCTTAGAATCGAGGCCGCAAGACTTCAAGAGAGCTCTAACGCCCTAACTTTAGAAGACGATTTAAGTCAGTGGCATCAGCTCCAGGGCGCCCACGACCAGCTTAAAATTGAATTAGCCCACATCCAAGACGATATGGCTAACGCGGCCTCTAGATGCCAAGAAGCTCAAGAAGAGCTATCGGGTCTTGATGACGAAAGAGATATTCGCTTAAGCGAAAAAGAAGATCTTATTAAACGCGCCGAAAGCTTAGAAGCCGAAAGCGCCGAAGCTACGATAACGCGCGATCGGCTTAGAGAAAAATGGAAGGCCTTAAAGACTAGAGTAGACCTTGCCGAGGAAGAGCTAAGTGAGGCTTTAGATAGCCTCAAAGAGGCTCGTGACCGCCTCCAGCGCCTAAGCGAGACCTTAGCCGGCGCCGAGAGCCTGGCTTTACACCTAAAGCAGCGCCGCCGCAGCTTGGAGCTTGAGCGCAACCAATCCGAACAAAGCCTAAATGAAGCCCGCGAGCGCGTAGCCTCAAGGGAGCGCTTCAAAAAAAACCTCCAAGATGATTTAAGCGATCTAGTATCGACCATAAGCGAACTGGCCGAAGAGCGCGATCTCAGCCGCCGGGCTTTAGAAGCTCAAGTCCGCGAGCTAACAGAAGCCGAAAAGGTCGTAACCGGTTTAGCCTCAAGGCTAGATACCATGGAGAACCTCAAAGACGACGGCTTTGGCTGGTACCCCCAAGGCGTTAAAGCCCTCTTAAAAGATCCCCAAGCTAGCGGCCTAATATCCCCGCTGGCCGAAGCCATAAATATCCCCGATGGCTACGAGGAGGCGGCCGAGGCTTTTTTAGGCGAGCGGCTCTCCTGGCTCTTGGTCGAAGATCGAAAGCGAGGCTTAGAGGCCCTAAGGCTAGCTAGAAAGAGCGGCTTAGGCCGCTGCGGCTTTATTTCTGGAAGCGATCTTAGCGGCGACAACTTAACTACCGCCCTATTGGGACCAGTTACCCTTAAAGACACCTTACCCACTGAAGACAACCAACTTAAAGACGCCTTCATCCTAACCAAAGATGGCGACTACCTAGGTCAAGCCTTTATGGCCGGCGGCGGCGGTGGTTCTTCCAATGACCAAAATTCCAGCGGCCTTTTAAAAAGACTTAAAGAGCTCGAGATAGTTCGGGAAAAACTTGAAAAGGCCGAAGAAAATCTCTCTTTGGTCCAAAGTCGCGTGGAAGCTAAGCGGGCCGATTTAAACCGGGCCCAGGAAGCCATGTCGACTTCTGAAAACCACCAAAGGAGCTTAATAGCCGATATCTCTGAGGCCAACGACAAACTTATGAGCGCCATATCCGAGGAAAAAGGCCTGGCTATCCGCCGGGATTCTCTATCCGGAGAACTAGCTAGAAACGACACCGAAGCTTTAGAGTGCCAGAAAAAACTGACCGCAGCTTCTGACAGCCGCCAGGCCTTAAATGAGGAAATTGAGAACCTAGAAGAACTCTGGCGGGAAGCTCAAGATAAAAGCGACTCTCTAAACGACGATCTCGAGCAGTTAAGAGAAGATGGTCGCCAGGCGGCATCGCTAACCGACTCCTTATTAGATAAACTAGAAAGCTCTAAAAGAGAATTGGCCATTGCCTCTGAATGGCTCGAGAGCATCGAGCAGCGCCGGGAGCACCTTAACGATGTGGTTACCCGCTCGCAGGAGACGACTTTTGAGCTCGAGGCCAAAACCAAAAAACTAAAAGAGAGCATGAAAGAGCTGCCAACTTTAACTTTAGAAGCCGAAAAGAAAGTAGCGATCCTGCGCGAAGAACTGGCCAAAGGCCGATCTCACATCGCGGCCATGGAAGAAGAGGCAAGAGCAGCCCGCAAAGCCCGTGACGAAGCGGCTCAAGCCTCCCTAGAACTCGATAGCCGCTTAACTGAAATCAGATTTGGCTTAAGTAAACTTAAAGCCGATCTGCTCAAAGATTGGCGGGTGGTTTTGGTCGACTCCAAAGATAAAAATGAAGATCCCCTTAATCTGGCTGTCGATCCCGTAGAGGAAAATTCCTTAGACGAGGGCGACCAAGGCTCTATCGAGGCTACCGAAGATAAGGCGACTTCCTCGGCTAGCGCCGTCATCTTAGATGCTTCCGGCTTAAAAGACAACCAAGACAATCAAGAAATAACTCAGGCCAGCCAAGAAGACCAAACCCCACAACAAGATGGCCAGCAAGAACAAAAAGAAAAAGAAAAAGAAGAACAACAACAAGATCCACAAGAGGGCGATCCCGTGAGCCCGCCTGCGCCTCCGGAAAGACTTGACCCCTTTGATCTGGCTGACCGGCCCCTACCTGAAAACGTTGAAGCCTCTATCGATCTTTTAAGAGAGCGCTTAAACGCTATGGGTGAAATCAATCACACGGCCTTGGAAGAGCAGGCTGAGCTTACCGAAAAATACGAGTTCCACCTAAGCCAACACGACGATCTGACCGGGGCCATAGCCGATCTCCAAGACGGCATTAACCGCATTAACTTAACCTGTCAACAGCGTTTCAGCGA
>JAITJB010000177.1 GCA_031279155.1 Deltaproteobacteria bacterium
TGATCCTTCGGGCGAGCGCAAGTCGAGATTGTCTTGGGAATAATCAGAACTACCTATGGTGATAGCTGTTTGGCCAGCCTGAGGTAGTTCGTGATCCTTGGGCCCCTTGCCCCGGCGCCTTTTGCGCCGACGACCTTCACGCGGCTCCGTTGCCCTCTCTTCAAAAGAACCATGACCGCCTTGGGCAGCTGGCCAGGCTTCGGTTAAGCCAGAGGCCTCGCGGTCGATTGCTTGAGCGTGAGAATCGTAAGCGTTTTGGGCAACGCTTCTGACCGTCTCAGGGGGATCGTTTTTGACGTCAGCTGGACGCCAGGTGAGCTCCTGGCGGGGATCGCTTACGCCATCTAAGACAGGAAACCTAGGCGATAAACCAAAGATACCGCCCGGCCTCTGAATTCGCACCTTATCTCGGCGTTCGCTAGATCGAGGGGCTTCCGGGGCGCTGATAGAAGAGGGAGTGCTTGGGATCCTGCGCTCGCGATCTTTAACATAAGGTTTGCGCTCGCGCTCCCTCTCTTTGGGCTTAAAGTCTTGGCCATGATCGACGGCAAACATGTCGTCATCGGGCCAGACGACCGGAATTTTTTCACCCAAGATATTTTCTATGGCCTCTAAGTGGAAGACGTGCTCTTCGGAGGCAAAGGAGACGGCCTTGCCGCTCTTACCGGCCCTAGCCGTACGACCGATGCGGTGAATGTAATTTTCGGCGTCTTGCGGCAGATCAAAATTATAGACGTGGCTGACGTCTTCTACGTGAATGCCGCGACTAGCTACGTCGGTAGCCACCATGATCTGAAGTCTTTGCTCTTTAAAAGCTTCCATCAGCTTAAGGCGCTTGGGCTGCGGCAGATCGCCGGTAATGCCTTCGGCTTGAAAGCCGTTATAGACCAGCTTTTTGGTCAGCCACTCAACTCCGCTTTTGGTGTTACAGAAGATGATGACGCGATTGTGTTCTTCTTTAGAAAGCAGCCCCAAAAGAAGCGGCAGCTTCTCCCTGTGGCTTATGTGGTACAAGCTCTGGTCGATTTGGATTTTCGAGGTTGGATCGGGTTCAGCGGTAATATATTGGGGCGGGTTCATGTACTGATAAGTCAGTTCCAAAACTCTATCGTCTAAAGTAGCCGAAAACAACATGGTCTGGCGGTGGTTGTAGGGCGGGAGCTGAGATAAAATAGTCTTAAGATCCTTTATAAAGCCCATATCCAAAAGGCGGTCAGCCTCATCAACCACTACGACTTCAATAGCCGTGGGCACAAATACGCGCTTATATAAGTAATCAATGAGCCGGCCAGGCGTACAGATTATAAGGTCGGCCCCGGCCTCCAGGGCTTCGGCTTGCTCCCTATACTCTAAACCGCCGACCACCAGAGCATGGGTTAGCTCGGTTGCCCCGGCCAACAATTTGGCGTCTTTGTGGATCTGAACGGCCAACTCCCTGGTCGGGGTGATGACCAGAGCCCTAGGTAGACCAGGCGCCATCGGCTGGCGCCTTAGAAGCCTAGTTAAAACCGGCACCAAAAAGGCTGTGGTTTTGCCCGTCCCGGTCTGAGCCTGACCGGCCACATCTTCGCCCGATAGGGCCACCGGTATAACCTGGGCCTGAATGGGGGTGCAGCAGTCAAAGCCGGCGGCGTCTATCCCGCTCATGATCTCTTGGGGCAGATCGAAATCCGAAAACCTCGTGGCCGTAAGAAAGTTTGGTCTTAAAGCCCGGCTTTCGGCATTGTCATTATCGCCATCTGAGAGATGATTTGGGTTGGCCGAATCTTTTTTAGCCAAGTTTTGGTTGGCCAAATCTTTGTTAGCCAAGTTTTGGCTAGCTAAGTCTTGGTTAGCTAAATTTTGGTTAGCCTGAGGGTGCTCTTGATTTTGACTGACCTGAGCTTGGGCTCTCGAGCCAGAAGCCGCCTCGGGAGGGGCGAGGTCTTGAGCCGACTCCTCGGCCTTTTTAGTCTCGCTCCCACCGTTGGACAAATTCATAGATACTCCTGTTCGACGAGGGGATCTAGCGACCCCCCGGACATAAAATCACTGTTAAGTTAAAGACCGGCTGCCCAGTCCGCGCCTTTTTGGCGCCGGGACCCGACAACCGGTCAGGATCGGCCCCCTAAAAAAGGAGGCTTGAAGTTTTCAGCCCATCGCTGGATCGAAGGAATCTAGGACCACACCGGTGAAACGGCTCTTGACCCGACCATTTTGTAAAAGCTCTAAGGCCCTGGCCAGCTGTTTGTCGACCTCAAGGCGTTCCTTAAGGGACATCTCGTAGAGAGGCTTATCTAAGAGCGGGCCATCGTCTTCGCCCTCTTCATCCTCTGCCTGAGCCTGGGACTTTTCATCATCCTTTTTGGGCACCTCATTGGGCCCTAAGAGATGGCGATCTAAATCGACTTCACGGGTAACCTTAAACTTGGTGGGAAGTAAGCTCGGCACCAAGACGTCAGGCACGATACCATCGGATTGAATGGCCCGGCCCGAAGGCGTGTAGAAGCGGGCTGTCGTAAGTCTTAGGCCTGAACCATCGGGCAATCTGACCACGCTCTGGACCGAACCCTTGCCAAAGGTCCTGGCCCCCAAAATAAGGGCCCGGCCATAATCTTGAAGGGCGCCGGCCACGATTTCGCTGGCGCTAGCTGATCCCTCGTTGACTAAGACCACGATGGGACACTGGTACGGTAAGATGGCCTGGTCATCGGCTGAGTAGCCCATGTTCTGATCGTCAATGCGGCCGCGAGTCTCAACGACCATGACTGGTCCAACAAAAAGACCGCTGACCTTAACCGACTGATCTAATAAGCCGCCGGGATCGTTACGCAGATCTAATACCAACCCCGACATGGGTTTTTTTGAACTAAGTTTGACGACGGCCTTTTCAACTTCATTGGCCGTATCGCCCTGGAAATTGGAGATGTGGATATAGCCAATGCCAGGCGATAGTTCTTCGGAGCGGACGCTTCTAAGGGGAATAAAATCGCGGGTCAGAGGAAACGACAAGGTCCGTTTGTTGGAGGGACGGTAGACCTCGATGGTTACCGCCGTCCCCTTGGGGCCGCGAATGAGCTTTACGGCCTCCATGACGGTCATGTCTTTCGTCGATTTTTCATCGATAGAAACAATCTGATCGCCGCTCATAATCCCGGCTCTGGAAGCCGGGGTATCGTCTATGGGGGAAACCACGGTCAATACCGAATCGCGCGAGGAGAGTTCCATGCCCACGCCAGTAAAACTGCCGGTGGCTTCCTGTTGAAACTCCGACATCTCCTCAGGCGTCATGTAAGAGGAATGCGGATCTAAAGTATTGAGCATCCCTCGCACGGCCCCGTGGACCATCTCGGTACTGTCGGGCTCCTCAACGAAGCGGACATTGATCTCGTAGAAGACTCTAGCTAGGGTTTTAAAACCCTCGTAGATCTTAAAATCAGATGAAGCCGCTCGAGCGGGACTAATCCCTACGACGAACAACGAAAGTGCTGATACCAAGACCGCAGTCGAAAGCCAAAAAGCTGTCCGACGCCAAAGCGATCTATCGGCGGTTTGGGAGGTCAGAAACATTTAAATCTCCGATTATTGGACGCCAACTTTTAGGTGAGACTTAGAGCTTAATTTTTTTCGGCCTGACAGACCGAACATATTCCCCATATCTCAAACTTGTGCCCCTCGCTTTTAAAACCTTCTTGCCGGGAAATGCGTTTCTCCACGACGGCCAGCTCCGGGGCGCTAAACTCAAAGATGCTGTGACATTTAAGGCACCTTAGATGACTATGGTGCTCGCGACCAAAAACTCTCTCATAGTGCATGTGGCCGTTTTCCAGGTAAACTTCGGCTAACAAACCCGATTCAATCAAAAGGGGTATAGCCCTATAGATGGAAGCCTTAGAAATGGGAGTTTTCGGTCTGAGGCTCAAGAAGAGCTCATCGACATCGAAATGATCGTGGTTGCGCAGGATCGATTCGGCTATGGCCTCGCGCTCTTTGGTTATCCTGTAGCCACGATTACGAAGAAAGTCACGGAAGGCTTCCATCTCGACTGATAGATCCTCAATCGATTGGACTGGCGAAATTTTAGAATTTGCAGCACACATAAATCGGCCCGTCGTTTTTTATTGCGGCCACTTAACGGCCGGGTTAATTGACTTTCCCTCAGGCCTCCCATCTGGAAAAAGTCATCATCCTATCAATCTTAGCACAAACCATAGGCGATAAACAATACGTTCATTTAAGCCCAATTGAGGCCAAATTTAAGGTTGGTTTCAAATTAAACTTACGGCTTCGGGGGACTCTTTCGTCGAAAGCCTAGGGGCGTCGGACCACAGACTCTCAAGATCGTATAGCGATCGGGTATCGGGCATAAATATATGGGCCACGACGTCGCCTAAGTCCAAAAGAGCCCAACGCGAGTCGCTACCGCTAAGCCCTTCTTGCCCCAAAGGCCGGACCCCGGCCTCGCGAACCCGGCGGACGATCTTTTCGGCCACGGCTTTAACTTGGCGGCTGTTCTCGGCGCTGGCGATATAAAACCAATCGGCAACCGAGCTGAGCCCGGTTAAGTTTAAAATAACCGGCGAAACCACCTTGTGCTCTCTGGCCGCCTCAGCCACCAGTTCAGCCAAAGCCTGACCAGTTAGGCTAGATTTAGAAGTCTTAGCTACCTTGGTTTTGAGGTCCTTAGCCCTGGGAAATCCTCTGGTAGGTTTTTCAGCTGAGGCAACATTTTGGGTTTGGGGGGGCTTTGCCTGGTTGGCCGCCGAAGAAGAAACTTCGGCTTTTGGGGGCGAGGCTTTCGAGGTAGCCTTAGACCTACGAGACTCGGAAACGTCGCCGCTAGAGGAGACACGGGTTTGACTCATCAACATCTCTCAAACAAATCCCTGGCTTTTGCCATGGGGAAAAATTGGGCCTAAGTAGGGCTAGTAGACCGATCCAGCTCGGCCTTGGGTTCAAGGTACAACCGATGTTTTATGATATATTTTCTAACTTTATCCGGCACCAAATAGCGAACTGACAAACCAGCTCGCAGGCGCCGGCGAAGCTCGGTAGAAGAAATTTCCAGGCGGCAGTCCTGGTAAAAATAGACCGGCTTGAGCTTATGGTGAAAAAAAGCTTGGTCGCTTTCGCTCCATTTATAGCCCGCGCCTAAGGCTTCGGTTAAGACCTTATCTAAGGCCTCGCGGTTGGCCTTGACCCCGGGCCTACGGAAAATAATAAAACTTGTCAGATCAAAAAGGGCTCGATACTCATACCAGGAGCCTATGGATTTAAAGGAATCAAAGCCAACTAGAAAAAAGAGGCGATTTGATTGGCCTACGTCTTGGGACAAACGCTCAATGGTATTTACGGTATAGCTAGGCGCCGTCAGGCGGGTTTCTAAATCGGAGACAACGAAGAGAGGTTGATCTAAAGTAGCTCTCTTAAGCATCTCCAATCTATGGGAAATACTAGCTAAGCCTTCCGGCATTTTGTGGGGCGGGCTAGCTGACGGCATAAAGATAACTTGGTCTAGATGATAATATTCAGCCACCTCCTCGGCTACCCTCAGATGGCCTATGTGGACGGGGTTAAAGGTGCCGCCCATCAAGGCCAAGTTTTTTATGGCTACCATTATATCCCTCTATCCATAAGATCTGAAGGCAATTCGTCTTTAAGGCGCCTAGTTAAAAGATCGACCAAACCGCGCCTAGGGGGTTTATCCTCGTATAAGACCCGGTAAACTTCTCTGGCCGTAGGCATGGTAAGGCTTCGGGCTTTAGCTAGCCCCCAAACGCTCTTGGCGTTCTTAACTCCCTCAGCTACTTCGCGGCTACCCGAAAGGATGCTCTTAAGGCTCTCGCCGGAGCCTAACCTTAAGCCCACGCGGCGATTGCGGGATAGTTCTCCGGTAGCCGTTAACATCAGATCGCCCATGCCAGATAAGCCGCTAAGAGTTAACGGATTGGCTCCTAAGGCTCTAGCAAGTAAGCTCATCTCGCCGATTGCCCTGGTTATCAAAGCCGCCCGGGCGTTGTAGCCTAACTGTAGCCCATCAGAAATGCCGGCGGCTATGGCGTAGATATTTTT
>JAITJB010000184.1 GCA_031279155.1 Deltaproteobacteria bacterium
CGCCTCTTACTGGGACGCAGAAGGAGCAGTGATGGACAACCTAAACTTCTCACTAGTCCGCCTAGCTCCCGAGGCCGTCTTCTTGGCCCTGGCTTTAATTTTAATGGCCGGGTCAATGCTCAAAAACGGGGCCTTACAAAAGCTCATTATTAAGCTCTGCCCCTTTGGGGCCATAGCCGCCGCCATTTTGTCGGCCTGTTCGCTTAGCGCCCCGCCCACTGACATGTTTTTTGGCGGCTACCGCCTGGACGGCTTAAGCCAGTTTTTTAAAGTCCTAGTTGCCCTCGGCTACTTAGTTGCTTGGTTTAATACTCTTAGCCAAACGACGGTTGAAGACGTTCTTAAGCCCGACTATTATCTGTTTTTAACTCTCTCAGCCTTTGGCTTATTGGTTTTGTCATCAGCCGCCGAACTGGTAGCTATTTACCTAGCCATGGAGCTTTCCTCTTATTCGCTCTATATCTTAATCCCGGCCCGCACTCGCTCGAAAGAGGCGGCTGAGGCCGGCCTAAAATACATCCTCTTCGGGGCGGCGGCTACCGCTCTAGCTCTCTACGGGCTATCGATGATCATAGCTTCCCAAGGAGGCACGGTTATCGCCCTCTTATCGGGAAAAGCTTGGGCCCTCCCCGACAACATCTTAGCCGTAGCCGGGCTCACTTTATTTTTAGGCGGCATGTTTTTTAAGCTGGCCCTCTTTCCCTTTCATTTTTGGTGCCCCGACGTCTACCAGGGAACGGGTAACGAGACGGCAGCTTACGTGGCTACCCTCCCCAAATTAGGGGCGGTCATTGTTTTAATCCGCTTAGCCGCCATATTTGGGCCCTCGCAGCCCATAACCACGACCTTAGCCGTTTTAGCCGCCTGCTCGGTTACCTACGGAAATCTCTGCGCCCTAGCCCAAAAGGACTTAAAGCGCATGCTAGGGTTTTCATCGGTAGCTCACGCCGGTTACATATTAGTTGGCTTAGTATCTGGTACAGCTGAGGGCTTAGCGGCGGCGGCCTTCTACGCCATGGCCTACGTCCTTATGAACCTACTTTGCTTTTGGGTCATAGCTAGGATTTCTACTGATGGCCGAAATCTCACCTACGATGACTTAAACGGCTTATCAGTTAAGTCGCCTTATTTAGCCTTATCTCTTTTGGCTGCGGCCTTTTCTCTAGTAGGACTTCCGCCCACGGTCGGCTTTATCGGTAAACTTTGGCTCATCACCTCAGCTTGGGGCCACGGCTACGATTGGCTGGTTATCGTGGTCTGCGTTAACACGGCTATCGCCATCTTCTACTATCTATCTCTAGTAAGACACGCTTACTCAGAAGAGGTTATCGTAAAATACGGCGCCCAAAGCCCACAATTAGATAAGAGCTTATTAAGTCAGGTGGGCGCCGTTGTTTTAGCCTTACTAGTCGTCCTTTTGGGAGTTCTACCTAGCCCGGTCTACGGACTTCTCCTTATGGCGGCTAAGGTCTTAACTAGCTAAAATACTTTTAACTAGGTACAAATATGGCTGTCGGTTGGGCCGGTGACGGGGCCGTCACCCAGCAGATTTTAGATTCCATTGATGATGCGGTCGAAAGGGCTCGCCAGAACCTTCCCAGCGGGCCTGGACTGACCGAATGCGAAGAATGCGGGGAGAGTATCGATGAAAGAAGGCGAGAGGCTCTCAAAGGTGTGAGGCTGTGCTTAAACTGCCAGAGGGAAAAAGAGAAAAATCAAAAACTTCGCTCTCTATAACCGCCGGGGCAGTAATGTTTGTAGGGCAGCATATTTGGATTTAATAAACATGCTATTTGGAAAATGAACTACTAGGTTATGAGGATGGCGCTGAGAGGTACAAAACAACAACACTTCACTCATTGGTTTGGTTGATCGGTGGCTATGGCAACGAGGCTAGTTGCTCCCATAGCGGTTGTGACCCAGAGCAGTCCGGTTGAAGCCGTTAGGATCGCCGGACTTTTTCTTTATTTTCCACTGTAAACATCTCTTGTGAGAGTGTTTAGCCGATAAACTCTCTAGCTTGGAAGGTGGACGACGATATGTCGACGCCATCGACACATACTATTAATAAGTCGATTTTCCAAAAAAAAAATCGACACGTCGTAACCCCATCTTCTCTATTGCGCAAGAATGTCGATAAGGGCGGGGTGTTTATAAATCGTCTCCCTACCGCGTTTTTCTCCCATGAGTATGCCAATTTTTTCGAGTTCTTTTAGATAAGTCGACGCGCTCTGGTGTTTCGCTATGCCAGCCTCAGTCAGAAACGATATTTTGCAGTAAGGCTGGCTCAATAAGAGTTCCACCAGCTCTTTTGAATAAATCTTTGGCACCCTTTCCTTGCACAGCATGACCGTCTCGTCAAACAAACGCCGGATCGCCTCGATTCGATCTGTCGTCCAAAGGGCTGTTTCCAAAACGCCTTTGAGTAAATACAAAATCCAAGGCTCCCATTGGCTTTTTTCGGTGACGTTTCTCATTAGGCCGTAGTAGTCGTTCTTCGTAAGGCGATGTCCTCCATGGTGAGCTGTTACGCGAAATAGCGCCGCATATCATGCCGGCGGAAGTTTTCGATCTTAGTGACTCCAACAAAGCTATCCATGCCTTCTTCACGCTTTTAAGTATACCGCTTGACTTAGGGGATGGGAATACCAACGCGTTCCTCCAAGAGATACACGAAGGGGTGGGATTTTACACTGCTTAATAGTTCTCCCACAATATTGACAATCTCAATGCGCATAATACTTTCGTAAGACGGGCCATAACTGAGAAGATTGATGCTGCCGTACCAGATGATTCCAAGCCCGCCTTAGGGCGGTATTGTGCTCTCTACACATGAAACGCTACCTACTCGATGAGTTTTCCACTACCATCACTCCACCCTTCCCCGAAGTTCGTCCCTCTGGTCCTATGGTTTCTTTTGACTTCTCCTGATTGAAAATCATGTTACCATAATCCCGTCCACTTTCGTGGCCCTCGGGGAGTTCTCCCATAGGCGGGCGTTACTCAGATTTCACCTCGCGGTGGATAACTTCCTTTGGCTACGGTTCCTACAGCCAAGTCCGGTAGAGCGCGTTTCAGCGCCACGATTAAGCGCCCATGCCGGGCACACCAAAAAACCCGGTCCGGATTTACCCCGGACCGGGCCTTTTGCGTTCGATCTAAGAGAGGCTAATCGCTTAGCTACCCTGTTTAAGATAAATTAACTATCGCTGTTGATGATCCAGGCCATCTTCTTATGGGCCCAGATCTGATAGGCGATAACTGTGGGCACAAAGATTATGGCCACCACCAACATGATGGTCAAGGTCTTTGGGGTTGAAGAGGCGTTCATGATGTTTAAGTGCGCAGTTTCCGAAATCCTTGAGGGTACGAGGTTGGGGAACATGCCCATTACCCCGGTTAGGGTCAAGGTTAAAATGCCGCCGCAAGATGATAGTAAGGCTTTGCCGGGGCTATTTTTAAAATACATCTCATAGCCCGAGAGCAAAAATAGGACGGCGCACAATAGAGGCAGAGCCAAAAGGAGCGGCGAACTAAAGTAGTTTTTGTAGAGACCGGCGAAGGCGAAGGTCAAAACCACGTAGACTAAAAAGACCAGTAAAAAGATTGGCCAGGTGGCCTTGGCCATGTAGAAGGCCTTGTTGTGCAGATCGCCTTCGGTGCGCCAAGTTAGATACAGAGCTCCGTGGACCAAGAACATCAAGACAAACAGCACCCCGCCTAAGAGAGCGTAGGGGTGGAGTAAGTTAATAATGTTACCTTGGAACATGTGGAAGTTCTGAGTGGTATCAAAGACAATGGGTAGACCTCTAAAGAGGTTTGAGAAGGCCACGCCCAAAAGGACGGTGGCCAATAAGCTACCAATAAAAACAAAGGCGTCACAGATGATCCTAAACCAGCGGTTGTCCCACTGGAACCTCAGTTCCGTGGCCACGCCGCGGAGGATGAGGCAGAACAATAGGATCATCAGGGGGCTGTAAAGAGTGGAAAACAAAACGGCATAGGCTAACGGGAAGGCCGCGAAGGTCACCCCGCCAGCTGTGATCAGCCAAACCTCGTTACCGTCCCAAAACGGGCCAGTCACCCGGTACATGGCCGAGCGCTCCCGATCGCTAGAGGCGCCGATGAGGGGCATCCACATGGAGATGCCAAAATCGTAGCCGTCAAGGACAAAGTAAACGCCCCAGAGCACTCCCCACAGAATGAACCAGATTACCGATAAAACCCACGACGATTCCATGACGTTCCTCCAAAGGCCTCTTAGGCGTAGTGCTTGGCGATTTTGCCGGGACCTTGGATAGCGGCCCGGATCATCAAAATGAAGCCGGTGATGGTGATCAGAGCGTAAATACCAGCCATAGCCCCCAAGGTAGCGAAGATCTGGTACCAGTCCACAGGTGGGCTGCCGGCCAAGGCCGTCTTCATCTCACCGAAGACCACCCATGGTTGACGACCGATCTCGGTGACCATCCATCCGAGCTCGGCGGCCACGTATGGCACAGGGATCAAGATGATGTAGACCCATAGCCCCCAACCGAGACTGGGCACAAACCCTTTGATTATGAACGTCAAAATGGCTACAGCCAATAGAATGCAACCTAAGCCGACCATGAGCCTAAAGGAGACAAAGACCGGAAAGACTGGCGGACGCTCGTCTGGCGGGATTTTGTCGAAGCCAACGATTTCGGTATCAAAACTATTGCCGGCAAAAAAGCTCAGCATGCCAGGCACCGGTAGGGCCTCAACGAGGTTGCCATCGCTGTTGATGTTTGGGATGGTCAAAAGGTTCATGGGGGCGTTAGTTTGGGTCACCCAAACCGACTCCATAGCTGCGAACTTGGACTTTTGGTGTTCAGCCGTCACCTGACCTAATTGGTGGCCGCTAACCGCAACGCCTACTGTGGCAATGAGAGCCAGTAATGAGACGTGCCTGAAGGCCTGGTGGAAGAATTCCACGTGCTTGCCCCAAAAGAAGTGCCAAGCGCAGATGCCCATGACCAAAAAGGAAGCCAAGACGAAGGCGCACAAGACGGTATGAAAGTACATGTGCCAGCCGTAGGTGTTGGTTAAAACAGCTGTGAAACTCTCAAGCTGAGCCACGCCGTTTACTAACTTGTAGCCGACAGGGTGCTGCATAAAGCCGTTAGCCAGTAAGATCCACAGAGCTGAAATCGTGGAAGCGATGGCCACTAGCCAGATAGAAACACAGTGGAGCTTTTTGGGGATCTTCTCCCAACCAAAAGCCCAGATAGCGATAAAGGTGGACTCCAAAAAGAAGGAGACCGTGGCCTCGATGGCCAGAAGCGAGCCGAAGATGTCACCAACGAACTTGGAGTAGATAGCCCAATTGGTGCCGAACTGAAACTCCAAGGCGATTCCAGTGACCACGCCTAAAACGAAGTTGATCAAAAAAATGCGGCCCCAGAATTTGGCCTGAAGTTTGTAAGACTCATCCCCTGTTTTGACATACTTTGTTTCCATCCACGCAATGAAGAAGGAAAGCCCGATGGTCAATGGGACGAAGAAAAAGTGGACGATGGTGGCCAGGGCGAACTGCAACCTGGAGAGAATTACAGGATCCATCAGGTGCCTCCACGCTGAGGTAAAAAGTGGTCAGTCTGGAAAATACAAAAACGCAAGATCCAGTCTAGTCAGCCAACCCGCAAAATGTCAAAACTAATCAGACACGGGTTGGTTCAAAAAACAAAGCGTTCCAATTAATAGAAGTATAAGGAGTTTTGAGCCGGGCGTCAACCATAAAAGCTTGAACCGAGCCCCTAGTGAACGCCAATGAAATATCTTGACGTTTAGGTTCATGATTGACTGTTAAAAGTAATATTTGCTATATTAACACAATATAGCCATTTGCAAGAAAAAACCTAACTTATTATTTTACTTTAAGGACACAAGTTCCGGTTGTCCAGTTCTCTCCAAGACGCTATTCCATAATTCTCCCATAGGATCGACCTTTTTGCGCTCGCTAATAGCCATGGCAATGGGCACATGGACGAAGTGATCATTCCACTGGCCGATCAACAGATCGGTTTTGCCGGCCATGGCCGCGTGGGCGGCTTTTTGGCCTAGGAAGCTACAGAAGACCTGGTCGCTGGAATTGGCCGGGGCGCTGCGGATGATGTAACTAGGGTCAATGTACTTAAGGTTCATTTCCTGGCCTAGCTTTTTATAATAGCGGCGAATGGCTTCGGCCAATAATTGCCCTATATCTTTGTGGAGAGTGTTGCCGGAAGCGTCTTTTAGGACTTCGGCGCCTTGGAAAAACTTCTGACCAGCGCCTTCGGCCACCACGATGACGGCGTGGCCGCGAGACTTTAAGCGGTCGTGGAGTCTAGTTAAAAGCCCGCCTGGGCCGTCAATGTCAAAATCCACCTCCGGGATCAAGACAAAGTTAGCGTCCCCCCTGGCCAGGGCCGCCGTTGAGGCGATAAAGCCAGAGTCGCGGCCCATTAACTTAACTAAGCCCACGCCAAAGGGCGCCCCCAAGGCTTCGGTGTGAGCGCTGCGGATAACTTCGGTGGCTACAGCTACAGCTGTCTCAAAACCAAATGACCTTGACACTAAATTAATGTCGTTATCAATGGTTTTGGGGATACCAACGACCGAAATTTTAAGCTGCCTATTTTTGATCTCGGAAGCCACGGCGTGAGCCCCGCGCAGGGTACCGTCGCCGCCAATACAAAATAGGATGTTCATGTTAAGGCGCTCTAAGGAATCCACCAATTCCTCAACCGACTGGTCGCCCCTAGACGATCCCAATATGGTCCCGCCAAATTGATGGATTTCTGAGACCAAAACCGGGGTCAACTGGACCAAAGCGTGGCCAAAGGCTGGTATCAGCCCCTGATAGCCGTATTTTATGCCCAAGATGTTCTGGACCCGATAGCGATAAAAGAGAGTTAACACTAGCGAACGGATGACGTCATTTAGGCCAGGACACAATCCGCCAGCCGTTAAAATCCCGGCTCGTACTTTTGAGGGATCAAAATAAATCTTGCGCCTGGCGCCGGCCGGCTCAAAGCTATCGGGCGGTTGCCCGCTCTCCTTAAACCTTATGTAGGAATCCATGGTGGCGTTTTTCAATACCCTGTGGCTCTCATCGGTGAAAGCGTCCCAGGCTATGGACTCTCCGCCTGGTCCACCGCGAGAGTAGCCCAATAGCGGCGAATCGATCTTAGGCGGTCCAAGGGATTCGACCTCAAACTCGTTAAAATCTTCTAACTCATTAGAAGTCGAGGTTTTTTTGGGCATTGGTTACCTCAATTTTGGGCCTTTTTATCAAAAGAAAGCCCAACAAGTAGCTAGGACCACTGGTTGCGTTGTTGCGGCAGTATAACCACATCCTGGTGGAGTTTTAAGAGGCGGGCGGCTTGAAAGAAGCCGTCTGTTTTTTATTATAGCTTACGCCTGCTAATCAAACAAGAGCCTATCATTTTTAGTCAGAAAATGGACCCTGCCAAAGCCTAAAAATCACGATCCAGAATATAGGCTCATTGTAAAATAAGAATTAAAAAATAGTAAAGTAAGCTTAATACTTTACTTTCACAATAGCTTTGATTTTTTTAGGCTCATCAGATTATTATCATCGGACTTAGAAAACTAACGATCGAATAGTGAATCCTTCAAAATTAATTCTATCGGTTAAAAATTCAAAAAATTGTTTTTCCTGACTGTCTAGGGGCATGAAGTATGAAATAATATTCACCTTTAATTAAATCATCTACCTGAGGTTGCCGGGGCAAAACCGAAAGCATGCAGTGTTTTGATTGTAGGCAACGGCCAAGAGCTAAAAAATTTTATGGGCGGGCTGCCCATGCTTTTTTTCTACTCCCCAATTGAAGCCAAATAAGGTCGGATGGCTTCCTCCCAAGCCATATAGGCTTCAGGCGTAAGATGGAGGCCATCATAAGTAGTCATTTCCGGGCCTAGTAGGCCCTGACCACGGGATAAAACCATATTTA
>JAITJB010000230.1 GCA_031279155.1 Deltaproteobacteria bacterium
GGCTTAGCTCAGCTAAGCCAGGCCTTGCCTTGCTGAGCCTAGCCTTTCTAAACTAAACTCAAACCTAGCTGAGCTCACTCAAACCTCTTTTTCCCCCCTAGATCTCCCTAAAATCATCATAAAAAAATGGGTATGGCTGTTGGATCTAAAAAAAAATGCCTTCTAGCTCATTTTTTTTGCGTCATCTAAGATCCCGTAACTTCAAGAAATGTTTCATGAAACATACTTTAGGACGTACTTAAGTTCCGGGTAGTCATACTTTAGGGTAGTGAAAGTCCACGAATTTAGAGGGACAATGGCTTTCAGGTCGGTTCACCGACTAGATCGGGTGAGGAACATTTATTTGGCAGGAGGGAATATGGACGATATTGAAGAGAAAAACGCGATAGAAGAATGGGAAAATGGCAGAATGGAAGAGAACAATGGGAGAGAAGAGCGGGCAAATGGACGAGCAGAAGAGAACAATGGGATAGGAGAGTGGGAATATAGACGAGAGGAAGAAATATCAGAATTTGAGAGCGGACAAATAGATGAATTAAATTATGGGAACATGTTTGTCTACCTAGGCGTTCTTACTCCCCAAGAAGCCAAAGCCAAGTATCCCTTTGGGTTTGTTTTTAATACCCTCAAATCCCTGGAGCGGGTAAGTTATTTTTATTACGCCTATATGCGAACTTTCACGAGATCGCACAGAAGAGTCAAAAGCATTCTAAAGCCCCTGACCCACTTAGGCGGGGAGCAATCGTCGCCCCTTAATGAGATAAGAGCTAGATATAAAAAGTTATTGGAAAGGCAGCTGCCGCCTCAAGTAGAGGTAACCCTAGCTTTGGGGGGACGCATTTTTCTGCGGGACTCAAGCTATTTGTTTTACAAAAACGGGAGTTTAAAGGTCGATAAGCTAGAGTACTGGGTCGAAAAGAGCGGTAAATGGCTTAGAGAGCGATTTGGGGAAAATCTCCTCGATGCTGTCTTTTATTATTACCGCGACATACCCAAAATCTTCTTTATGGTCATGACCGTAGGTCCCGAAGGTCAAGCCATGGCCTCAAAGCTCTTTGGGAGCACCTATTATTTTACTAAGCTATCCAATGAATACGGTCACTACTTCGACCCTGACTTCGTAGATATCGTCATCAGCAATCAAAAGATCAGAGGACCGCAAAGACCTAGCTATTGGCACATCTGCGAGAACATGACCATGTACCGGGCCGTAAATCAAGAGCCACTATTCGAGCTTGCCTGCCAAAGAGTGACCAGCTACTTTGAAGGGCGCCCGCCCGGTAATTACCTCGCTCTACATACCCCCGTTATCATAGAGCCGCCTTTTGTGCCTTACGAGGGGCCGGTAGATAAGGAGCTTGAAGATTTAGATAAGCACCTCTTAAGTAACCACGACATGTTCCAGCTCCTAGCTTTAAAAGACCCCTTAAGCGACCCTCAAAGCTTAAGGATATTATTTCGGAGGGCATACGCGCGAATTTTTAGCGTTTTTATTAGGGGCATGACGGCTCTAAGAGCTAAGCAGATGCTAAGCTCGATAAAAATTCAAAGGCATATTGGCCGGATCAATCAGTTAAAAGGCTTTCTTAAGATGGATAGGCCTAGAATTGGCTTTGTTAACCGCAGTAGAGACGTCAAGCTGACAAATCTTTTGCCGCTTGTTTTTGGGGCTAAACTACATAAGAAGTGCTATGGCGGCTATGATGCTTTTATTTATTGGCTTAAAGACGGACGCAGGATTTGGGTTAAAAATTCCCGTTGGCTAGATTTAACCTACCAGATAGCCGGCGATGGGGCCATCGAGTTAGTGGCCCACCTGCTCGATCTTCCTCCCAAGAGAGACTTTGAAGCCGTAGAATTTCTGGTTACGAGCTTAAACAGGATCTCGGCCATGGAAAGTTGGGCTTACTACCAAAAAAAGATATCGATCTCGCGAGCTACGGCTAAGCTCAAAAACAGGCCCCTTAAGCTTCCCAAAAATAATCCCAGCTTATGGCCGCACATTAAACCTAGGCTAATTGGTCGGTGGGGCCTAAATGAAGAGGTTTTAGAAGCCTTCTATCAAAGCGGCTTTATTATCTTGGGCGCCTTAGGCCAAATATTTTTTCCCTGCATACTTGGTAAGTCAGCTTACGAACTCAGATTGGGTCCCAAAGGTAAAGAGAGCTGGCACTATATTTCAGGCTCGAGATCGGCGGCCTATCTGCTACCAGGAAATAGCCAAAAGGTGATTCTAACCAATAACCCCCTAAAAGCTATGTTTCTTAAGCCCTTAAAGCCCAATGACGGGGTGTTGGTAGCTGATCCGAATATCTCTTCGCCTAAATTAGCTCGCCACCTAGTTGGTTACAAGGCCCAAATCGCTCTCGATGAAATCCGTCCGCAATGGGAGAATTGGAAATTGTTCCGTGTTTTGGGTGGAGGCGCCATAGAAGAAGAAGACTAAATTAACCAAAGTCTTATCCTGCCTAAGTTCGCTCAGTTCTAGAGCTAGATAGCGGCATATCGGGATTAAGCCTGGCAAGTTTTCGGAAAATATTAGAAAAATCAGATGATGGCCAAAATTTTTTTTTAAAATGCCAAAAATGCTATTAAAAAATCTTCAATAAAAATGTATGCATCAATATTGTCTAGAAAATACGAGTCTATACTGGAATATACCGATTTTTAATGGAACTAAATTATATATTTAGCCGTTAAATTTTCAATCCTTCAAAAGACGTTTAGGAAATAGAACTGGTTGGAGGGTAAACAATTTTTGGATAAGTTTATATTAGTAATTTCAATAAAATGCTTGACAGGGCTTGATTTTACTGTTAAATTTCCACTTTACCGAGCGAGGGTGGACGACATCCAGCTCAGAATTTGTGATTATACCTTGAAAGCGGAGCAAACTAAGAAAAACGTCCCAACCGCTTCCTACGAAATCCAGCGTACTACCTGGCACAAACCATTTCAGCAATTCTAGTCTTTAGGGGATAGGTGTCAAATAGACTATTGATATCCGTTGGCTAGAAAAAGACACACTGGACAACCTGGAATTTTCAAGGCGTAAGTGCTGGATTTTGCTTTGAAAATTAATTTAGAATTAGTTTTTAGACTATGTTAAATGGTCAGCATTTTGGTTGAGAAACATTTTAGCAAATTTTTTTTTGAAATTTCTTTGACTAAGGCTTGACAAGTGGTAAGCATGCCTGTATACTCACCGAGCCTTACTAGTATTATTGAGGAGGTGTAAAAAGCTAAAAAACCAGGATAAAAAAGAGCGAAACTTTTTTATCAGCCAATGACCGATGTTACATGAGTGAGCTCTAAGAGCTCGGGGCATTTTAAAATTCGATAATTTTGTGGATTGGATTTTCTCCCGCTTTTGTTTCTGCCTACGCAAAACACTTCTGTTTTGACTGGTGGCGCCTGCGGACGCCAGTTCCCTCGCCTGATGTGTAACTTCATTTTTTTTCAATTTTTTATCGCAATTTAGTTTGGAGCAGTTTGGCTACAATCTATAATTGGTGAAAGGAGACTTTTTTCTTGTGTTCTATGTAGGCTAAAGCTATTATTAAGTATTAATTTTTTATTCTTTTCTAAACTATTTTAGTTTAAACTTTTTAAGGAGAAATATGAAAAGTATTTCGGAGCAAATTGATCAAGGTAATGATAAAAACATGATTGAAACTGATACTAACCGGAAATTCATCCAGTTAGGTATAACCTCAATTTTAGGAACCATGGTGAGCATCTTGGTTTCCTGTCAATTCAATTCACGTGAGGAGTACGATCGCTTGAGGCAAGAAAATAAAAACAATGGCAGCCAAAATTCCGGCTTTGAAATCGGTGGGGATTTTGAGCTCTTCTACGCTGACCAGGAGCACAATACGGCTGTTCTCATCTTAGATTATCCCTTTACCGGGACTCTATTCTTCGATTGGTTGGGCGAAACCGCTCGGGCCATGGTCGAGCACTTGATTACCTACTACAGCTTATCTCTTGATTATCTGGCTAAAAAGCTGGGTAAAGAGCGCTCTGAGCTCGAGTATGCGCGTGAGCAGCTCTATTTTGCCTTTGGGGCCACTAATCCTGTTCAGCTGTTATTTAAGCTCGTTTCTAAAGCCCCCACTTGTCCCCAGCCGCCAGATCTGACCGAAGCTGAGGGCCTGGTTTTGGCCGGCATCACTCAGGGCTTGTCTATGGGCCAGATCGCCAATTTTCAGCAGGAAAACCGCAACTCCATCCACTTCCGAAGGGGCTCTATAATCAGAAAGCTCGATGCCAGAAACATCAACGAAGCTGTGATTATCGCTCTTAGGCAAACCGGAAAGCTTAAAAATTCCGAGGAAGTCTTCGATGATTATGAAATCTTTAGATCTCTGTCTAACGTCACCTCCGATACTTACGGCTTGCCTAAGTTCTAGGAAGTTTTCGAGTATAATCCCGGGCCGCCTACGGCGGCCAGCGTATACACTTATTTCACACCGGCAAGATGCCGATTTAAGGAATTTAATTATGGCTGACATCAGTTCAGACAGACTTTTCTTTCTTTGTAAATTCTCGATTTTTGGCAATAGCTCGACCCTTTGGGGCGGCTTTAAGGAAGACCCGGAAATTGACTTGAGTTCTCCTGGTAATACCAATTGTCCGAATCATGACAGGAAAAACATTATTATGTTTCCCGAATCCATGGATTCGCTGGCTAACCCTGGTAACCTCTCTGAGAATGTTCCCTATACTATCTCCGAGGCTTTGGATAATCTCTCTAATTCCAACGAGACTAGCCAGATGTGGAGTTTTGACGATCGCATCCGAGGTAAGTTTGCCGTCAAGCGTACTGCGGGCGAGCCTCATACGGCCAAGGTTGTCTTACTCATGGAGAGCAGCTTATCTTTTGTCGGGTTCTTTCTAGGTCGTAGGCTCGACAATATTTTGAAGCATATCTATAAGTTTCCTATGGACACTCAGCAGTTCACGGCCCTGCGCTGTAATACCACCAGTTCTGTCTTCAAAAAGCAGATCAAAAAGGCTTTTTTGGTTTTTAAGGCCACTAATTACACCAATCTGATCTTCAACCTCAAGTCTAGGTATGACAATATTCCCGATGTGCCTGAGCTCACTTGGGAAGAAAATGAGGCCTTAAGAGACTTCGCCCATGGCGTCTCTGAGGCTGAAGGCGCCGTCAGGCTCGGTATGACTTTGTCTGGTATCAAGACCATCCGCACCCGTATCCAGAACAAGTTGGGGGTCAATAGCCTCAGGCAGGCTATGCTCCTGGCTTTGGAGTTGCACGAGCAGCTCAAGGAGCCGTGGGAGATTTATAATAAATGCATCAAGATGGAGTGGGGCCAAATCTTTACTGATTGAGACCAAGGGGGGGTAGATCTAAGGCGGCTTTTGGCAAGGTATTCTTGGCTAGTTTGCTTTAAATATTAAAAAACCCCCCAAAAATTAATCAGGATAGATGTTTGGTAACTCTCCTTGGGACTGAGACGACAAGCCTAAGTGATCCTCCCGGCTTACATAAGCCTAAGAGGAGCACTCGGGCTTGTTTTTTATCAATAAAATGCTGTTGTAGGGGATTAAAGATGGCTTAGTTTTGGTGGACGTTTTGGCAAAATGCAGCCAAATTTTGGCGGTTATCTTTGATAAACGCGCCCAAATTTTTGTGAACGTTAAATAAACTACCTAGTTTTATTAGCCATTTGTTGTCATGGCAGGTTTGAAATGGGGGGCTATTTTTTTGTGGTCGTTTGTAAAATGATGAAACAGTCACGGGGCTATTCGAGGC
>JAITJB010000289.1 GCA_031279155.1 Deltaproteobacteria bacterium
TGCCCCTGCGCTGAAACTCGAGGCTAAAAGTGGCCTCTTTTACGCCGGAACCAAAAAAACCACCCAAAAACGCCCCCCTGCGCACATACCGGATGCTGGCCACAGCCTCCTCCATAGGCATGTCGCTGGTCGTGGCTATTTTTTTGGGTCTATTTGGGGGGATGTGGCTTGATAAACGTCTTGACACTAGACCATTATTTTTAATTATAGGCCTATTATTAGGTATTACTGCTGGTTTTCGTAACGTTATCGTTATAAGCCAGAGAATTGACAAGGCTCAGAGGGAGGAATTTGATGAGTAAGGCAATCGTTGTTGGCCGGCCAGCCGATAGTTTTAGCGATGTTGTCGAAGCCAGCCGTTTGGTCCGGCTGTGCGCTAGGGTTCTAACCATTCTTCTAGCCCTTGGCTTTACGGCTTTCCGGGGTCTTTTTTGGGGTTGGGGAGTATTGATGGCCGGTCTCGCCTTAGAAATAAACCTAGATTGTTTCCTGACCTTTGCCAAAAACTCTCGTCCTGGCCCCTTACATGCTTCACTTAAGTTTACTCTTCTATGGTATTATCTTATTTTTATTTTAACAATGGTCTACTGTTTTGTGGTCATCAGGTTTAAACTGGGCCATCCGCTGGCTTTCTTAGCCGGGCTAGGCCTATTTGTGCCCTCGGTCTTAACGGGGCTCTTGCGCTATTACCAGGCGACAGTTAAAAAATCCCAAAGTGATCTTAGCTCTCAAAAAGATTCTAACTATCAAGCTAGCTCATCTTCAGAAGATTCTAGCAAGCAATCTAGCCCGCCTCCAGAAGATTAAAATTGCCAATTAAACCAAAAATAATAGTCATTACCGGCCCTACCGCCTCTGGTAAGAGCGCCGTGGCTATTGAGGTCGCTCAAGCCATAACCGCCGATATCATTAACGCCGATAGCATGGCCTTCTACAAGGGTTTTGACATCGGAAGCGCCAAACCCTCAAACTTTGATCGCCAGTTAGTTAACCACCACCTCTTAGACGTAGTAGCGCCCGATAGCGACTTTACCTGCGCGGATTTTGTAAAACTGGCCCACCCGATAATCCGCCGCTTATACGCCCTGGGCCGGTTTTCCCTGGTGGTTGGAGGGACAGGCTTGTACATCCGGAGCCTAACAAAGGGCATCTTCAATGGCCCAGGCCGAGACGATGCCTACCGGCGCTACTTAATAGAACAAGAGAGCGCCGGAATTGATCTCCACAAGATGCTGACCAAACTAGATCCCCAATCGGCCATGAAAATCAAGCCCTCTGATAGGGCCCGCATTGAAAGGGCTCTTGAGGTCCTCCATTTGACGGGCGTAGGTATCAGCTACCATCAGCAACTCCACAAGCTGGCCGACCGGCCTTATGATTTTATAACTATCATTATCGATCGCCCGGCCGATGAGCTCAATCAAATCATCAAAACCCGCACCGAGAGGATGTTTAAAGAAGGTCTCATTGAAGAAACTAGAGAGCTTTTAAATACTGGTTATTCTCCCCAATTAAAACCCTTCAAATCCGTAGGCTACTTAGAGGCCACCGAGTTTATTGCTCACCGCCTGACCTTACAAGAGGCCATAGAGTCCACCATCAAGCGCACCAAGCAGCTAGTTAAGCGGCAGAGGACCTGGCTGAGAGGCCAGTGCCCAGGCGGCCTGTGGATGAAACCCGTAGCGACAAAAATCACCAAAGTTATCAGGGATTTTTTGGCTTTAAGGTGAGCGTTACTATTTTCGAGAGCTTCCCGCCCCTCACTAGCGGCCTTTTAATAAAGCGTTATAAGCGCTTTTTAGCCGACGCAATGCTCGCTAACGGCTCCGTTATCACCGCCCATACGTCCAATACTGGCGCCATGCTCGATTGCTCTGAGCCGGGCCGGCCTGTCTACCTTAGCTACCATGATGACCCCAAACGCCGCTACCCTTACTCCTGGGAGATGATAGAAATGCCCGATGGTTTAGTGGGGGTAAACACTATTTTACCTAACCGCTTGGCAGCTAAAGCCCTAGAAGCTGGGCTCATAACCCAAGGGATTAAACCCATAGAAGTCCAAAGGGAGGTTAGGGTCGGAATAGAGCGCAGCCGCCTAGACCTTAGGGCCAAAATGCCCGACGGCGCCGAAGTTTTTGTCGAGGTCAAAAGCTCAACCTTAGTCCGCGAGGGTCTAGCCCTCTTCCCCGACGCCGTAAGCCTTAGGGGAGCTAAACATTTGCGCGAGCTCTCAAACCTTGTTGGGCCCCATAGCCGGGCCGTAATATTGGTCTTAGTCCAAAGAAGCGGGGCTAAAGCCTTTGCCCCGGCTGACTTTATAGACCCTGGTTGGGGTCAAACCCTGAGGGAGGCTATAAAAAGCGGCGTGGAACTTTTGGTCCATCAAGTCGATCTCAGCCTGACTAGGGCGGCTTGGGGCCACCCTCTGGAGGCTAGATTGTGAAGTTTTTAGGGCCTTTTCCCGGCCAAAATACCGCCTCACCTAGGTGGGGCTTAGGCGACATGGGGCCCCTAGATTCGCTGGAATCCTTAGGTCAGCTCTTTGACCCGCCTATTTCCGATCCCCCGTTAGGGCCGCCGCCCTTTGTTAGGGGTAACAGTGTTTTTAAAGGCGACATCTCCAAAAGCTTCGTCGATCAAAAGGCCTACGAGCTCGTAAAAGCCCTAACAAATCTTGATAGTGAGCTATGCAAAAGTTTAGTAGCCTTTGGGGCCTTGTGGCTAAACGGCAAGATAATCTTTGATCCAAAGCAAAAGCTTGCGCCCGGAAACTTCCGCCTAAACCTCCCGGCTTATCAGCCCCAAATATATTACGAAATAAACCCTGAGCGCCTGGTCTTAAAAGATAAAGACATGGCCGTCTACCACAAGGAATCCGGTCCGCCCTCTCAAGGCGTGCCCCACGACGCTTTTAATAACGTCTTAGCGGCCATGGAAAGAGCAACTAAGATTATTTACCGCCTGCCCCACCGCCTAGACGCCGCCACCTCAGGCTTTTTAATCTTGGCCGCTAACCGTCAAGCTGCTAGTAGAATCGGACGCTCTTTCCAAGAGGGGCGCATTATTAAGCGCTATCTGGCCCTATGCCAGGGCCCGCCCCCTGATTGGCATACTAAGACAACAATGGCTTCTATCGCCAAAGAAAATCAAAAATATATCGTCAACCCAACCGGACCAGGGCTTCCAGCCAAAACCATCTTTACGGTCATAGCTTG
>JAITJB010000013.1 GCA_031279155.1 Deltaproteobacteria bacterium
CTGCCAAGATCCCTGTATAGCGTTATTTATAAATCAAATAAGCACAGAAAAAGGATGGCATAAGCCTAGACCCTATTTTTTTTCAATGCTACCTTGTCCACCGCCTTTGTTCCTCACAGCTAGCGCGCCCAGCATCTTGATATTCCCCCATAAGCGTAGCTTTGGTAAAAGTAGTGTAAGTCATTACATTTTGTGTCTTTTACAGGTAGCGGTTTATTTTTCTTATCCAGGAAAAGAGTAACTTACGGAGAATTTTGGGAGTTTTTTAAAGTGTCAAGGCGTTAAAAAGATCGTGTGCCATGCCAACAACCGCTGTTCTACGAATAGGGATATGAGAACATTTATGGCCAGGAAGGCCCAAAGAGGATAGGTTAATACCTAAGCCGGGATTATCTAACCGTCCGGCGGTCAACAAGACGACAAGGCTAAGTAAAGCCAAGAACAAAGACGCAAGACAAATGGTAGGCTAAATAAATGACCCAAATGGTTTTAAATGTATGGGGTATTTAAATTTGCCGCTTAATGCAGCCCCCTGGGGAGTAACCCCTTTTATCGGAGGGGTTTGGTTTATACTTGCGCCAATGGCCTCACGGCAGACAAAGACACCACAGGGGCTATGGCGACGGCTTTTCACAAAAAAAGCGTTTTTATGCGTTTGCGCTGTTGTTCTGCGCGGGAGCTGCCGAACAATCAATGTCGCAGTGCTCTTCGCTGTTCGCCGAAAGCGGCTTGGGCACTTAAAAAAACGCCAGCGATATAGTCGGCCCATGCTTTTTCGCCGCCATGATGGGTGTTTCGAGGGTGCTTTGTTCACGAACCGGGCGAGAGAGGCCACTGAATATAAATGTCCTTGGGAGCGCTTTGATGTGCGCTTGGCCTACCTGCTTGCCGTCATTTTCTTGGATTCCCGCAATAGCTTTTTTGAGTTGTGGGTTGATTGGCTTATTGGTGGGTATTGTGTGGCCCGGAAAGCTCAGCCTAGCATCCAAGAAATTCAGCCAAGACGCTGCGACCTTGATTGCCCTTTTAGTTTTGGCGGGCAATTTCGGGTGCGCGGTGGGGCCGTCAGTCGTTGGCATCGTGTCGGAATAGTTTCATTCGATAAAGACAGCGCTGTTCACCGGAGCGCTTTTCCGGCTGCGTTTGCGGGCGTATTACTTATTTTATGCGGAGAGCGGTTTGACGAACTGCGGCGGATTGCATAGTGTCCGCCGCTTCGGGAAGCGCGGAAGAAGAGACGGACGCATATTCTTTTTGAAACTCAAGCACGGCGAAGTGTCGCGGCGACGTACAATAACTTTACTGGAAGGTGCGCCGTGCGAATACCGAAAGCGTATTTGGAGACGAACGTGTTTAAATTTTTTTTCGGACGACGCGCTGGACATATTGCGGGGCACGCTAAAGCTGTTCGAGGAAATCGGGGAAGGTAAATACGAGCCGTATACTTAGGATTACGTTTTGTTAGGAACTAAGACGCGCCGCCAAGCCAAAACATGGCGTGATGATTGAATTGATCAATTTGGTATCGGATGGCGTTTCTTGAGCAGAGCGACGATACGGAACTCTTGGCGCACATCTACGTCGCCGAAGGCGTGATCCTGGCAAAATAATTGACGGATGGGATTGACATTAGAATGTCAATAAACTGGTGTACCAGGCCAAGAAGCGCTGGCCAACGAAGAGGAATATGAGGGCGGCTATGGCCAAAAAGGGGCCGAAGGGGATGGGTCTAATGCCTAAGCCGGGTTTTTCTAACCGTCCGGTAGCCAACAAGACGACAACGGTCAGTAAAGCCAAGACTGAGGACATCAAGAGAATGGGTAGGATCGAAGTGAGGCCCAAAAAGATAGAGATCATCCCTAGCATGGGTGGATCGCCATCACCTAGGCCTTTGTGGCCCTTAAGGGCTTTATATAAAAAGGCTATCAGCCATAAGGACATAAAGCCGCAGGCGTAGGCGACTACGGCCCCGATTAGGCTTATGAGCCTTTCCGGGAGACCGGCTTGAGATAGTATCGACCAAAGGGTCCAGCCGGCTAAATGCGGATTGGGGGAGACGGCAGCTAAGATTAGCCCTAGAATTTGGGTAGGCCAAACCAGGACATTGGGTATGACCATCAGATCAAAATCAATGAAGGCAATAGCCGTCAGACACATGGCGAAATAAAACATAATCAAATAGCGTAGTGTCAGCCCTTCAGCTTGGAATATGAGGAGCGATAACAGGGCGGCTATTATTTCGACCAAGGGGTAGCGGATGGGGATATGAGTGCGGCAGTGTCGGCAGCGGCCACCTAAAAATAGCCAACTTAAGACGGGGATATTGTCAAACCAAGAAACTGGCGCCAGGCAGGTAGGACAGAAAGAACGGCTCGGCTTACGAACGGACAGGCCTTCACGCGGCAAACGGTAAATGACCACGTTAAGAAAACTACCTGAGCATAAGCCAAAGATCAAAACAACCAAGGTGACAAGGGCGGCGGCGGCCCCGGTGAATACCATGCTTTACGACTCCACAGGGGCGCTTCTGTTTAGCCATCGGAAGGGCTTGGGTTTGGGGTCAAGCCGTCAGGAAAAAATCTTCTCCATTTTTTCATTAAGGGTATCGGCGGTAAAAGGTTTGACGATGTAGTTACTGACTTTGGCCTTGACCGCCTCGATGATGTTTTCTTGTTGGGCTTCAGCTGTGACCATCAAAAAAGGAATATCTTTTAGGTGGTCAGAGCCCCTGACGTGTCTTAAAAGCTCGATGCCAGTCATATTGGGCATGTTCCAGTCGCTGATGATGAGATCGAACTTGTCGATCTCCAAAATGGCCATGGCCTTAACCCCGTCCTCAGCCTCGCTGATATTGTTGATGCCCAATTGGCGTAGGATGTTTTTAACGATCCTTCTCATCGTTGGAAAATCATCGACAACCAACACCTTCATGTTTTTGTTATAGGCCATAACCTTAGCTCCAAAAAATTATAAAGTCTTGTTTTGGCGTCCGACCTCTTAGGCGTTATCTAGGTGGTCGACACTTATGAGCCCTGGACGGACGGGCTGATTGGCGGAATTTATCGGGGAAACCAAAAAAACCAAAATTATGCGGTCAGTTACCTAGGCGGTTAACAAAAAAACAGGCTCAATCAGCATCCCCAAAATGGGGAGGCTTAATTTAGCAACATTATACTCCAGGCCGTAAAGAATACAAAAGAAAAAAAACCAGAGTCCAACCGGAGTCAGAATTAGATGAAACAAACACCTTAAAATAAGCCAAAAAAAAGAGGACCATTGGCGAGCCGACCGATGCGACGTTTAGCTATATTAGCAAATACTAGACCCAACAGCAATAGCCCAAAAGCCCATCAGCTATAGCGCAATCGCCATAGCCCAACAGCAAAGCCCAATAGCCTGACGGCTAGGGAATGGATTTATTGAAGGAACCTACATTGGCAAGCTTCTGGCCAGAGGATTACGATTAGTCACGGCCAGGGCAGCCGTCACGGCCAGGGAGGGAAGCCAAGTAGGGAAGCCAAGTAGAAAAGCCGTCAACTCAGCTTGGCCAGTATGATTTAAGAAATCAGGTCCTTAATAAAAGGCACATTAACATTTAATAATTCTTTTGGTTCAAGTTTATTTAATCCGACGCCATAAATTCGTCCGTCGTTCTGAATATTCTCTGGGCTCATGGCGTTAAGTGAAGCCCAAATTAACCTTTTTAACTAAGGCTTTTGATTGAAGCTATCGGCTAGATTTTTATTTGGATAAAGGCCCAAGTAGGAATTGGAAACGATAGCTCGGGAATTATTGAGGATAAAGCGAAAAGCGCTTTTGGTCTCTATGGTTTGTCGGCCCATGTAAGTGCAGACAAAGAGAGGGGTCTATCTTTGCTCCTGGAAAGACCAACATTTTCTGTTCCGACATAAGTATCTATGGGATAATTTTGGTCGCCCGCTTTCTAAATATTCCCAAAGACGGGGATAATTTCTTTGGACTTCGCTTTTAAGCGGCAATCGAGTAGAAACATCCGTTTTGGTAAAATTGGGTTACCATATTCGTCTGATTCAATTTCTAAAGTCTCTAGAAACCTAACGCTCGGTAGAATGGGACGAAAAAATTCAAATGGCAAACCTAAATTCTTGGATTTTAGATTCTTCAAAGATAAAAATTCATTGGCCCCGGTGGCAACGCCCCGTTTTACATCGAAATAGTCCTTTAATTTGGGGGCTGATAAATTTTTTTCATTTTCTGGCTGGCCAGAAAGCTGAGTCCATTTGGCTTCTGGGCTTAGATTGACCTTATTAATGTTTTTTATGGCTTTTGGAAAATTTAATGATTTATCAAAACTAAAATCAACGCTATTAGATGTTGGAAGGCAATTTCTAAACCAGACAACTGATGATGTTACTAGGGCGTCTTCAATCTGGACATCTTTAAGATCAAAAATGCGAATTCTAAAAAGATCTACTTTTGTCAGTCAGAACTCTTTTATGGCTTGGCCATAATTTACATCCATAAATTCACTCGGTATGAGCCAGCCGGCGACTCCGCCTTCCTCCAGCCATTGAACCGATTGAAGAAGAAAATGACAATATAAACCAGCCAGACCCGATAGATCCAGGCCAGAAATCAGTTAGTTCTAGATTTTATAAAATTTTTCTTATTAGGCTCGATTAAATGGTGTCTAACATAGGGTGGGTTGCAGATTATTATGTTAAATTTATCTTGAATCAATTTCAGAAAAGTCACCATTTATAATTGTAATATTAAAATCATGCCAAAAGTTGATAGCCGCATCGGCAAATATCGGGTCGATTTCAATCGCTGTAGCCGGAATATCATCATAATCAGTAACGTCTAGGAGGGCGGAATAAAAAGCCCGGTACCAAAAGCTGTGTCAAAAAATCTAATTTTATTTGATATATCAAGGTGTTTAATGGCAAATTCGCTAATTTCTAAGGCTAGCCTTGTAGGGGTGGCAAATTGCCCAAGTTTTCGTCTTTCTAAAGTCGTTTTGCCGGCCTCTAGAAGGCTTTGTAATAAAAGACGACTAGTTTCCACAGGGCTTTTAGAAGTCTTAATCGGAGAAATTATTGTTTTCGTTGGGCCCATCTATTGCCTTTGGCCGGATATTTTTGGGCGGCAGCGGGGCTAGCCAGCCAATTAGCATCAAAAGGGCGCCTAAGAGTAAAAACGCGCTAATCCTTATGAAAGTTGGAGAATTGCGAAGGTCCACTGTGCACAGCTTGACCACGTCCAAGGCCAAAAGCCCGGCCCCCATCAACCAGTGGGGCCGGTTTTTTGAACGCTGACCAATGAAAATGAGGATGTAGGCCGTAATCCCCCAAACCAAAGCCAAAGCTCCGTTAAAATATGGGCAGCGGGTAAAGCCTTCGATGGTGACGTACTCGCCCCAAGAAGCGCCAGGCGATTGTCAGAGCTACGGCGTTTAGCCATAAGAAAGCTAAGACCGCGACGAGATATCGCTTAAAGAAGCCGGTTTGACTAATGTTTTTCGATACTCTTAAGAGCAAACAGGTGGCGGCGATGAAAAAAAGCTAAAAACCGTCGACGGGATTTAGAACCGGCAAGGCCCCTAAGATAAAGGGCAGCCTTCTGACCACACAAAAACTAAAAAATAACAGTGTATTAATAATTAATGTTATAAATAGTGATAGATAATAGCATGTAAAATAAGGCCTAATTTTAAAATAATCTATAATTTTATCTAAGTTAATAGTAATACTAAAAATTAAAACAGGGATAAAGAAGAGAAAATCATTTAATTCTTGTATAGTTGATAGGGTACTTAAAAAACAACCAGTATAAACAATCAAAGATGAAAGAAGTATGAATAATGCATATTTATAGATGGTTCGTGGCCGATAGTATCTCAGATACAGGATGGCCATGGCCACCAACAAGGCTAGGTTATGAAATTCCAAAAAAATTTAAAGTGAAGGTCGTTAACAAACAGAAATAAAAACTTAGAAGGCCTGGGCACAAGGAAGCACTTGAATATGGCCATCATCAAAGCGTAAAGGCCCATAAAAAACATCGGGGCCAAGGTCAAAACCAAAAAGCGCGACAAAGGCTCCATCTTAGGAGGCTCAGGCAGTTCAGGCGGCTCAGATGGCTTGGGAGACGCAATTTGATCGCCATGGTCTTGAAGAATGGGAGGCTCCGGATAAATGGGAGGCTTTGGCTCCTTAAGCGTCGTCTCATGATTTCTAATACCGCCGAGTAAGGCCAAGGCAAGCCCTGTTGCCCCGCCGAGGGCTAGGTAGGCGAAGGCCGGTAAAACGGGGGTTCTACCTAAGGCCGGAAGCCCAACCTGGAAACTTGAAAGTAGCCACCATATGGCCCCATAAAAGGCAAAGCTAGTGGCCAACAATCCTTTGTTGGGGCATAGGTAGCTTCCATCGCCACAATTTTAATGTTGGTAACTAGGCCCTCACGCTCTAAAACGTTAAAAAACCAAACGCTGATAAAAGCCGATAAGGCGAAGATAAAACCCGTCAGAGCTAGCGGCGAAACTTGAGCCGAGTATTTCAGAAGGCCGGCTGATTGGGTAAGGGTCCAGCCCCCTGGTAAGTGGAGATAGGGGCCGAAAAAGTATATGAGAAAAGCTGCCGCTTCTAGCCCAAGGCTAAGGACGGCAAAGCTTGGGCCCCTGGTTTTTCTTTCGTAGATAACTCCATAAGCCAATAAAAATGAGCCTTCCAAAGCCCAGATAAAAGTAGTCGCAGCCTGGCCAAAGATAAAAGCAATCGAGAGTCTAGAAAAGCTAAGAGCAAAAGTAAGTAGCATGTTTGGCTTATAGCCAAGTTTTTGGGCGCCTTTAATTTTACCTACCAAAAGACTATAAAGAAAAAAGGTCAGGCCCAGTGATAGGCAGCTGATGGCTGATCCGTATTTGGTCGAAGAACAAACGGAAAGCTCTAAGATTAAGAAAGCAAAAATAGCAAAGCAATAATATTTAAATTTAAGCTAAAACAAGATTAGTTAGGCTGAGGCTAGAGATCTACTATGTCATTATGCCATTATTGGCTAGCCAAGTCAAGTTGTTTTAAGTTAATAAATTTCTAGTATAAAGAAAATATATTTTTAGCGGTCGATATTTATGATATAATTTCAGGTTAGAGTCTAAACAGTTGGAGTCTTGACCTAAGGCTGTTGGCCGCGCATAATTTTGTAGTCATCTTCGCTGCGGCCACGGTGGAGAGCCCACTGGCCCTTGGTTATCTCAAAATCTAAGTTCTGACAGGTAGAGTTGGCCATGGCCTCTTCGATGCCTTGCTGGCTGAAGTCTTCAACGGCTTGTTTCCACTCGGGGGTCAAGGCCTCGGCCTTCTTAATAACTTCAAGGGATTGGGAGAGGATCTTACCATTAGATCTGGCGTAGCCGACCATGGTTTTTTCAAGACGGCACTTATTGCAGATGCCTTCAACCTGGGTGTAGACTGAAAAGAGCCTGAAGGCCGCCTTAAGTTTGGCGAGCTCTGGTGGGTCGTCGGGCGAGGATATCAAGGAGAGTTGAACGGGAGGCTCTTCTTTGACTTGGGCCACAGCATAGGTTGATAAAAAGGTACAGACAAAGAAAGTTGTGGCCGTCAAGATTACCAAGCTGGCTGAGCATGGTCTAAGTGAAGATATGTCTCTCATGGCAACACCTAGATTTTATTCAATTTATAAGGTTAATCAAAAATATTAAGTTAATTTTGTGACCTTTCTTAACGTTTCAGGAATCAGTCATGTTGAAAGGGTTTTTTCACAAGCGGCTTTTCCCCTTCAATTTAATTATACTTGGTCTAAAGAAGATGTCAACGATATTATTCCCGAAAAACACTACGATTTTAGGATGATCGCAAAATTTATCTTTTTTAGTCTCAGGCCTTCGGCCTTTGGACGCGGCCAAAAACAAAGACTTAGTGGTTGGCAGTTTAGCCTCTAAAGGCTAAGGCAACCCCAAGCCTAAATAGTTAATTTACATTTTTGAAAATTCGTTTTTTTTTCTTAGCTACCGTGTTATAATCAACCGATTCAGCCGCCGTGAAATGGCGGTCTTCTATTATGGGACCTGATGGAAATTATCTCTTGAAGGACCGATAGCCGTACTACAAATGTAAGTCACGGTAGGATTTTAGTAACCTTAGTCTACCTCTTACCATGCTCTCGGTTGCTCACGACAAACAAGGAGCTGGCCGTTTAGGACCGGGGTAGAAAAAAATTCCCAATACCCTGGAGGGTTTCATGCGTACGTTAAAAAACACTTACTTTTTCGCGGTCATAGCCGCATTAACCTTGGTCTTTTGCCTAGGTGGTCAGGCCTTTGCTCAGAGCGGTAGTATTGGAGTAGTCAACATCGATAAAGCCTTGCTCGATTCCAAAAAAGGCAAAACGGCTAACGATAAATTCAAGGCCAAGCAAGAATCTCTGCTCAAGGATCTCGAGACCAAGGCCAAGGCCCTGGAGAAGAAGGTCGCCGATTTCGATAAGCAAGCTCCAGCCTTGGCTAAAGATGCTTTTGAGAAAAAGCAGCAGGAGCTCATTAAAGAGCGCGATGACTTCTTAAATTTGAGGCAGAAAGCCAACGAGGAAATCGAGAAACTCTACAACGACAGCATGAAGCCATTGTTGGATAAGGCTATGTCCTCAGCGGCCCAGATCGGCCAAGACAGAGGTTTGATGATGATCGTCGATGTTCAGCAAGCTGGCGTGGTCTATTATCAAAATTCCATTGATCTGACCGCCGATGTTTCCAAGGCCATCGATAAGTAATTTATCAAAAGATCGGGAGCCAGTCGTGATGGTTTCTCCGTCTCCTAATCCCTCTTATCCGAGGGCCCGGTGGCGAGAATCGCCCCGGTCGGCGGCTTCCCGCAAGTCGGGCCGCCGGCGGCCCTCCCCCTGAGGGTAGTGCGGCGGCGGAGACCCTCATGACCATCTCCATCCAGCCCGAACCACTGTCAAGGCTCATTGAGACGGCCGCAGCCAAATTGGCTGCGACCTTGGCCGTCATTGGCGGCCCCGATGAGACCCCACGCCAATTTCCCATCACAGGCGATTCCAAGGTACAGGTTACTTGTCTGGCTCCGGCTACTGAAGCCACCGAGGGAGCTCTGTGTTTTGCCGTCAATGCCGAGTTTTTTCAAAAAGCCAAACAAAACGGCGCGGCTGCGGTTATCCTAACCCCGGCCTTAGCCGAAACCCTTACAAGCTCAGATAGTAGCCCCTCGATAGTCATCTGCCCTGAGCCTAGGCTCCTGTTTACGGTCATCTTAGGCTTAGTAGGCGAAAAGGCCGCCCCGCCTTTGGCTACCGGGCAGCCCTTCTTTAAAGATCGTGCTACCGTCACCATAGGTTCTGACGTCGCCTTTGGGCCCAACGTCTACGTTGGCTCAAACGTTACCATTGGCCAGCGCTCTCTAATTTATCCAAACGTCTTCATTGAAGACGGCGTAACCATTGGTGACGATTGTATACTCCACGTAGGGGTAGTGCTCAGGTGGGGGGTGACCATAGGCAGCCGCTGCCAGATCCACTCAGGCTCGGTTATCGGCGAAGACGGGTTTGGTTACAACCAAATACCCTACCGCGAGAAGGGCCGGCTTATTCATTATAAAAATCCCCACCTAGGGGCCGTGACTATAGGCGATGACGTGGAGATCGGGGCTTTAACCTGCGTGGATCGCGGGCTTATCGCCGATACGGTTATTGGTCGGGGCACTAAGATGGATAATCTGGTCCAGATTGGTCACAACTGCCAGGTTGGTAGCGATTGCATCATCGTCTCCCAGGCCGGGGCGGCTGGACACGCTAAAGTGGGCGACCGGGCCTTTATTTTGGGCCAGGCCGGCTTAAGCCACGGTTGCGACATTGGCCACGACGCTATTGTGGCCGGTCAAACCGGCGTATTAAAGGAAATCCCCCCTGGCCGCAAAGTCTGGACCGGGACGCCGGCTCAAACGCAATCTGAGGAATACCGTACTCAGATACTTTTGCGCAACGATCTCCCCAAGTGGCGGCGTTTTTTGTCTCTCTTTAAAAAGGGACAACCCATAGAAGAGATCCGGGCCAAAATGATTGCCGACGACCAAAAAGCCGACTCTTAAAAGTGTATTCCTAAAAGATAACTAAAAAGAAAACTTATAAAAGAGCAACTCTAAAAAATTGACTCCCTTTACCGCGACGTCCCTATACCGCAATTTGCGGCCACCAACACCTACTCAACAGGTTTACTTTGCCTGATCTAGGAAACGTTTCCATGACTAAAGCCGAATCTATAGGCGACAATCATATCCTCTACGACATCAATGAGATCATGAAAGTTCTGCCCCACAGGGCTCCCATGCTCTTAGTTGACCGCATTATCTCGATGGATCCTTGGAAGGCCATCAGAGCCTATAAAAACGTGACGATTAACGACGACTTTTTTCGGGGTCACTTCCCTGGTAACCCGGTCATGCCCGGGGTGCTCATAGTTGAGGCCATGGCCCAGACATCGCTTTTGCTTTTAGATTTTTCCCACCGCGATCATCCGGAACTGATGCCGCCAGAGTTAAACCTTAAGGAGTACGCCAAGCACCTAGGCTACTTTGCCAGCTGCGATCGGGTTAAATTTCGGCGGGTAGTTGTGCCTGGCGATCGCTTAGACATGGAAGTAACCTTTATGAGGTTAGGCAGCCGAGTCCTAAAAGTTGCCGGCAAGGCTACGATTGACGGTCAACGCACGGCCGAAGCCGAAATGACGGCTACAATCTGACCTAGGTCCCGGACCTTGGATTTATTAAGGAGCCAGGCTCAGAGTTATGGCCATACATACTACTGCTATTATTGACCCCTCTTCGGAAATCGACCCGACCGCTTCCATCGGTCCTTACTGCCTCATTGGTCCTAGGGTCGTAGTTGGGCCGGAAACCCAAATTATCGGCCATGTTTTTATCGATAAAGACACCGTTATCGGTAAAAACTGCCGAATCTTTCCCTTCGCCTCCCTTGGGGCCGATCCTCAGGATCTCAAGTACGCTGGCGAATCCAGCCGCTTGATTATCGGCGATAACGTCACCATTCGCGAGTCTGTGACCGTTCACCGAGGGACCCTCTCTGGCGGCGGCTACACGGAAATCGGCGACGGCTGCCTGTTAATGGCTACCGTCCACGTGGCCCACGACTGCCGCCTCAGCCGCGATGTGGTCTTATCAAGTTTTGCTGTCTTAGCCGGACACGTCCATATCGAGGAGCGGGCCATTATCAGCGGCTCAACCGCCGTCCACCAATTTGTCCACATAGGCAGCCACGCCTTTGTGGGCGGCATGAGCGGCCCGGCCAAAGACGTCCCGCCCTATATGATTATGGCTGGCGTAAGGGATAAAGACGTGGTCATTACGCCAAACTTAGTGGGTTTAAGGCGGCATAACTTTCCGGCAGCTACCATTGAGGCCATAACCAATGCCTACCGGGCTATCCACAACCATAAACCCATAGCCCAGGCTCTAGCCGAAGCTGAGGAAAAATGGGGTCAAGTCCCTGAGGTAGCTAACTTTATAAACTTCTACCGCCATAGCGAGCGGGGAGTCTACCGGTGAGCGACTACCGGACCGTAGGCTTAATCGCTGGCAACTTAAGCCTCCCCATAATGGCCGCCAAAAAGGTCAAAGAGCGCGGGGGCCGCCTGGTGGTCGTAGGTTTAACTGGCGAAACCGACCCCAAGGTAGCTCAGCTAGCTGACGCATACTTAGAAATACCCCTAGGCCATATAGGGCTTACGGCTGATTTTTTTTTAGAGCATGGGGTAGAAAAGCTGAGCATAGCTGGCGGGGTCAGCCGTGAAAACATCATCAGCCGCTATCAGCCCGATGAGGAAGCTATAAAGGTCATGGAAAAGCTCAGCTCTTTTCAGACCGATAGCATCTTAAGGGCCGTGGCCGGCTATTTAGAAGAGCGCGGGCTTAAGCTCCTTTCGGTTGCTGAACTCGTGCCAGAACTATTAATTAAGCCCGGGTTATTGACTAACAGTAAGCCAGATCCCGAACTACTAACCGATCTTCAGATGGCCTTTCGCTTGGCCAAAGAATTAGGTCGCCTTGACTGCGGTCAGACCGTTGTCGTATCTGATAAGATTGCTATCGCCTTAGAAGGGGCTGACGGCACGGACGCCACTATTCGGCGGGGCGCGTCGCTTTGCAAAAAACCCATTGCCGTAGCTAAGGTCGTTAAACCCAACCAAGATACCCGGCTAGATCTTCCGGTCATTGGGCCTGATACGGTTTCGGTCTTAACTGAGTGCGGGGCCGGGGGGCTGGCCTTAGACGCCAGCGGCCTGATTATGTTAGATGGCGATCGCTGCTTGGATATGGCTAACCAGGCCGGCTTAGTCATGGTGGCTTGGCGAGAGGGGGAGACAGAGGTTTCAGCCGATGGCTAAGGGGCGCCTTCGCATCATGATCAGCGCCGGTGAGCACTCAGGCGACATGCACGGGGCGGCTCTGGTCCGAGAGGCGTCGAAGTCAAGACCTGATATGACCTTCTTTGGCTTAGGCGGCGATATGATGGAGGCGGCTGGCGTTGAGCTTAAGGCCCACCTAAGAGAGACGGCGGTCATGGGCCTAACGGAAGTCCTAGGCGCCTTAGGCCGGGTTCTTAAAGTCCGCTCGCTTATGACCAAATTAATTACAAGCGATCGCCCAGACGCCTTGGTCTTAATCGATAGCCCGGACTTTAACTTTACCCTGGCTAAAGCGGCTCACAAAGCCGCTGTACCGGTAATTTACTACATCTGCCCGCAAATATGGGCTTGGCGGCCAAGAAGGCTAAACTTTTTAAGAGATTTTACGACCCGCCGGGCTCTAATTTTTCCCTTTGAGGCCGATTTTTACCGCCAGCACAATGTCCAAGCCGATCTTGTCGGTCACCCCCTCTTAGATGAGCTCCCGGTCTATTTTGAGCGCCAGGCTATTTTAAAAGATCTAGGTATTGAGCCAGGAAGGCCCATTTTGGCCATATTACCGGGTAGCCGCAAATCAGTTGCTTCCAAGTTGGCGGCTCCCATGTTGGGGGCGGTGGATATCTTACTTAAGAGCTTTCCGGATCTGGTAGCTATCGTCCCAAGAGCGGCTGCTCTAAATAGGTCGTATCTTGAGTCACTACTATCTCAAGCTTCTAGTCAAGTTAAGAAGGCTTTAAAGGTCGTTGACGGGCGCTCCCAAGAGATTTTAGCCGTAGCTTCAGCCGCCCTTTTAGCCAGCGGGACCTCAACTGTCGAGGGGGCCGTCTTAGGCACCCCTATGGTGGTTACCTATAGGGTCAGCGCCTTAAGCTTTTGGCTGGCTCGCCTCCTAGTTAAGGTGCCCTTTGTTTCTATCGCCAACTTGGTGGCCAAGCGCCAGATAGTTCCCGAGCTCCTCCAAAGCCGCTGCCGGGCTGATGAACTCGCTTTAGCCATTGCCCCGCTCATAACCGAAAGCTCGACCAGAAAAGAAATGATCGATAATTTAAAAGCCGTAGCAAGCTCTTTAGGTGGCCCCGGGGCCTCAGCTAGGGTCTTAGAACTCATAGACCGAGCCATTGGGGACAAAAGTGTCCGAACTTAAGAACGCTAAAGCGCCTCAAAAGGCTGATAAGCCTCAAAAGGCTGATAACGGACGGCTATCCGATAGCCAGGCTACTTCTCCAGCTAGCGATCCGACTAAACGCCAAGCTTTGCAACCTGCTCAGCAAGCAGCTTTGCGACCTACTTTGCGACCAGCTTTGCGACCGACTTGGCGCCGCCTTTTGGGGCTGGTAAGGCCGCACTGGCTGACGCTTGTGGCCGCCGTTATCTTTATGGGTTTAACGGCCGCTTCCACGGCTGGCATGGCTTATTTAATTAAGCCCCTTTTAGATCACGTTTTTTTTGAGAGTAATAAAGATCTCCTACTCCCCTTAACATTACTTACCTTAGGCGTCTACTCCTCAACAGGGGTCTTTTCGTTCCTCCAAGCCCGCCTGATGAATCTCGTCGGCTACACCATCGTAAACGATCTTAGAGTTAAGCTATTTTCTCACATCCAGAGGCAGTCATTAGATTACTTTGATCGTCACTCCTCAGGGGAGCTCATTAGCCGGGTAGTCAATGACGTTTCTCTCATCCAGACCTCAGTTACTCAGGTGGTAACCGGCTTGGTCATGGATCTGTGTAAGGTTGTGGGCTTAATAGCCGTTCTCTTTGCCCGCGACTGGAAGCTGGCCTGCATGGGTCTATTTGTCCTACCGGTGGCCGTCTGGCCCATCGCCCGTTTTGGCCGCAGGCTGCGCAGCCTGGCTACCGATAGCCAGGTCATTATGGGCGGACTTATAATTGTCTTAACTGAGACCTTTCAGGGGGTCAGGGTGGTCCAAAGCTACAACATGACCGACTTTGAGATCGCCCGCTTTGCCAACGAATGCCGCTTAAACGTCGATAACCTCATGAGGGCCGTAACCGTAAGGAGCTTATCGAGCTCCATCATGGAGGTCTTCGGCGCCGTCTGCCTGTCAGCCGTCATCTGGTACGGCGGGCATAGCGTCATTATGGGTGAATCGACTCCAGGTACTTTTTTTAGCTTCATGACGGCTTTGCTTCTTCTCTACGAGCCCATTAAGCGCTTAACTAGACTTCACAACGAAGCTCAGCAGGGCCTTTCAGCCGCCGCTAGGGTCTTTGAGACGGTCGATACCATAGCTGCCATCGAAAGCCCGCCCAACGGCCTTTCGATGGACCGGGCCAGCGGGCTCTTGGAATTTAAGAACGTAAGCTTTACCTACCCAACCGGGCGGGCGGCCTTACGTAACATTAACTTAACTGTCAGACCCGGCGAAGTCGTGGCTCTGGTGGGCCGCAGCGGCGGCGGAAAGACCACCTTAGTTAACTTAGTTCCTAGGTTCTACGATCCTAGCGAGGGCGCGGTTCTCTTAGATGGAGTTAACGTTAGAGATCTAAATCTTACTAACCTAAGAGAGCAGGTGGCTCTAGTCAGCCAAGAGGTGACTTTATTTGAGGGGTCGGTTCGTCACAACATTAGCTACGGTAGCCTAGAAGCTTCTGAAGACGCCATCTTAAAGGCGGCCAAAGCCGCTGAGGCCGACGACTTTGCTAAAGTGCTGCCTAAAGGCTACGAAGAAAACATCGGCGAGAAGGGATCAAAACTCTCCGGCGGTCAGCGCCAAAGGCTAGCCATAGCCAGAGCCATCTTAAAGGACGCCCCGATATTGATATTAGATGAGGCCACCTCGGCTCTGGATACTGAATCGGAAAAATCGGTCCAAGCGGCCATAGATAATCTCATGCGCGGTCGCACCACGCTAGTTATCGCCCATAGGCTTTCCACCATTACCCGGGCCGATCGCATCGTGGTTTTGCGCGACGGCGTTATCGTCGAAGAGGGGGATCACAACCAACTGATGGCCAAAGGCGGTGAATATCACCGGCTCTACAGCCTCCAATTTATAGATGTCCCCGACGGCCCCGACGGCCTAGATAGGCTAGATAGCCTAGATAGCCTAGCTAGCCAAGATAGCCAAGATAGTCTTGATAACATACGTAGGCAAGATAATCTTGGTAGGCAGGGTAGTCTAGCCGGGCAAGATCGAGCAGATAAGCCAGATAGTCTAGCCCGAGAAGATCGTAAAGATCGGGATGACTAAAGGAGGGCCGTGTGCTGGTTGAGTTTTTAGAGGGTGGGGCCTTTGTCTGCGGTTGGGTGCTCGATACCGAGGGCTCTAAAAGGCGCTTGGAAATTAGGTTGCCTGGCGGTAAGATTGTTTACGTTAACCCCAACCGGCTCTTGGGCCAAAGCTTTGAAGCTGATATCAGTGGTAATAGCGCTATCGATGAGCTCTTAACTAAGACCGATAAACGCCGCGCCCAATTGGCCTCGTCAGTCGATCTCAAAGACTTATGGGAGAGCTTAGAGGGCGAGGGCCCGGAGTTTGATTACGATCTACTAGCCGGGCTATATTTTGGCCGTAATAGCGATCCTGACGACATCAGCGCCATGATAAGAGCCATCTATACCGATGGTCTCTGGTTTGAGTTTTCCCCGCAAACAACCAAAAGGCGAGAAATAGATCAGATTGAGCGGGTAAAAACTATTAGGGAGCGCGAGCTCAATAAAAAAATTTTTAAGGAAAACGCTTCAATCTGGTTAGCTGAGGCCACTAGCGGTAAAGTTGCGCCCGAGCCCGAAGAAGCCCAGACCGTTAGAGACTTACTACTCGAACTGATGCTCCATGGCGATGAGGCCGCCTCAGCCAATCAAACCAAAGAGCTCCTCAAAATGGCTTCTCTTTCCGGGGACGCCAACGGGGCCTTTACGGCTTTGGTTGCAATAGGCGATATTAGCTCTCATGAAAACGTGCCCTTACTTAGGCTTGGCATGCCGCTGGAATTTACCGATGATGTTCTAAAAGATACGACCGAATTATTTACCGCCTTCACTAAAGCCGATGGAACTTTTAATGACGCAAAAGACCGAACGGATCTGACCGAACTCTATACCGTAACCGTTGATTCTCCGGGGGCTAAGGAATATGACGACGCCTTGAGCTTAGAGTGCCATAACGACGGCTCAAAAACCCTTTGGATCCACATCGCCGATGTGGCCGCAGCCGTTCCGCCGGGGACGATAACCGACAATTTTGCCTCGCAAAGGCCGGCCTCAATTTATCTCCCTGACGCCCGCTACCCGATGCTACCGGAAATCATCACCGAGAACTTATTGTCACTTAAAAAAGGCTCGGTAAGACCGGCCTTCACCCTCAAAGTCTGTTTTGATTCTGGCTTAAATATTACCTCTTCTTTATTTATGCCCAGTAAAATCTTAGTAGACCAACAGGTTTCCTTTCAAGAGGCCGAAGATGAGCTCGATAAGGATAATGAGAGCGAGCTAACAAAACTTTACAGTCTATCCCAAGATCTCTTAGCCGATAGGCTAGCTAAAGGCGGAAGAAATCTTAGGCTTCCTAGGGTTAATGTGCGCTTAAACCCCGACGGCACGCCAGAAGTTTACTTAGTTGATTCTGAAACTCGTAGCGGCCTGATGGTTGAAGAGATGATGATCTTAGCTAACCATTTTGCGGCTAAAACCTTAGCTGAGGCCGGCTATCCCTGTCCCTTCCGCTACCAAGGCGTATCCCAAAATTGCCCATGGGAAGTTAAAGAGCCGGCCAGCCCTAGGATGTTACTGGCCGCCGACTTAGCCTCGCGTAGGTTTACCGGCTTAGGCGGCGTAAGTTTAGAGCCCTATGTCCACCACGGTATTGGGCTTGGGCTTTATACCTCATTTACCTCGCCCATGAGGCGATACCTGGACTTATTGGTCGCCCGGCAGCTACGGGCTTTGTCACTGGCTAGCCCTCCGGTCTATGATTCCACCGAACTTATGACTAGGGCCTTAAACTTTGATGAAGACTATCGGCAAATAAAAAAGGTCCAATTTGGTCGGCATAGATACTGGCTCTTAAGTCTTTTAGCAAGCCGCGTGGGAGCGGAATTTGTGGCCCTAGTTTTTAACCGCCGAGGCCGCAAGGGGCGAATTTGCTTAACAGACTACATGCTTGAATCTGAGCTCACCTATTTGCCGCAAGATATTGGCCCTGGTCAGGACGTGGTGGTTAAGCTAGTCAGATGCCAGCCCCAATTTATCGATCGCCCGGAAGCGCTTTTATTTGAGTATATTAGGCAAGTTTGAGGCGGGTTTTTTCCCAGATGGCATCGCCCTCAGCTGTACTCCATTAGGCATTCAAAGACTTCACCCCTTGAGACGATGAACGTTTTCGCCCTCTTGGCTAAGTAAGAGAGCCTTACTCCGACCTTAGCAAGAGATCTTGACTCCGAAGCCCACCTAAGCGATTGCGTTTATTTATGAGAGAGCGCTTAAGGTATCGGATCAGAAATGGGGCGTCAAGGAGTTTTTAGTTTTTTCTTTTTAAGTTAGCTATGATTACCGTATTGCGCTTTGAGAGTACCCTCGTGCGCTCGACAGATTTTCTCTTTTTGGCTTTAGTTCAAACCAGGGCGCCATGGGCCTTTGGTTGAATGGAACTAGATTGACCTACCCAAAAAAATTGAATAGAATCTTGGCAGTGGACATACTAGGTTTCTTAGGCCCCACCTGCCATGAATTTCTGAGCCGCTTTAGGGAGCATAGGAGAGCTGACCAAATGACGCTTTAGCTTCGCCGCTAGCGCTTCACTACAACTCCGCGCTCTTTTGGCGTATTCATCAGAAGTACGCTTTAGCCTCTTGGACCTATTTTCGTCTACCTAAAGGATGACTTAACGAATTATCCATCGGCTATATCTCAGACGAATTTGCCTTTTGGGACAATGGCCAAAACCCGAACTACAAGCCCCATGAAAACAACAGCCGCACGGAAATTTATCCGTAGCGTCCTTTGGGGTTGGGCCTGGAGAATACAAACAAATTCCTCATGGCAATTAGCTAATTCGACCTGGCCTCGTTAAGGCTACGGGCGTATTATAAATTCTAGAGCTTACGCCACGAAAGACCAACCTATAGGGAGCTCATTTAATGGAAAAACGGATTTTAGGAAAAGACTTGGCCGTCTCGGCCATCGGGCTCGGTTGTATGGGTTTATCCCACGCTTACGGCCTGGCAACCGAAAAGACACAAGCTTTAAAGCTGATTCGTGAGGCCGTTAACGTAGGTTATACCTTCTTTGACACGGCTGAGTGTTACATTGGTCGCTACAAAGACGGCTCTCTAAGTAACAACGAGGAGTTGGTTGGCGAAGCTCTGAAACAATATCGCGGTAAGGTAGTGATAGCCACAAAATTTGGCGTGCGCTTGGAGCAAGATAGAATAACGCCTCCGGTCCCAGATTCCCGTCCGCACATTATACGCGCCTCGGTTGAAGGGTCCTTAAAGCGCATGGGCCTTGAGCGTATTGATCTGTACTATCAACACAGAATTGATCCACAAGTTTCCCCTCAGGAAGTGGCGGGCGTTATGAGTGATTTGATTAAAGAAGGCAAGATAGGTCATTGGGGGGTTTCCGAAGCCGATGAGACTTACCTGCGCCGCGCCCACGCCGTCTGCCCCATCACGGCCATACAGAACCGCTACTCCATGATGGCCCGGCAGCATGAATCGCTCTTTGGAGTTCTTTTTGAGCTCGGCATTGGTTTTGTGGCCTATTCGCCGATGGCCAACGGCTTTTTGACTGCCAAGTACGATCGAGATTGTGTCTTCGAGGCCAATATCGATTACCGAAGCGTTATGCCGCAGTTTGAGGCAACGGGAGTGGATAAAAACCAAAGATTACTAGATCTTCTTAGAAGCTTTGCCTATACGAAAAATGCCACTCCTGGTCAGATTTCCCTGGCTTGGATGCTCTGTAAAAAACCTTGGATTGTTCCCATTCCCGGAACGCGCAGTCTCTCGCGCATGAAGGAAAATGCCGTCAGCTCCGAAGTTAAGCTGACAGATGATGAAGTTAATGGTTTAGACGAGGCGCTTGATAAAGTGGGAATGTCCAAAGTTTTCGGGGTGGCCTAAGATAAATGCATGTTAATCTCGTTAGAAGCTTTTTTTTATTCCACCCCGTTCATCTTTTTGGCCTCGCTCATGTAAAGCCTTCATAAGGTTCTTAAGCGATTTAAGAATTTTGGTCCGCGATTGTAAGCTAAGGGGGACAAAACATCGGCTTGGAAAATTAAACGAACCCTAGACCATAGGGTTTTGGGGTATTTCAAATTGTCTTGGTTAAATTGGCACTTGATCCTTTGACCAAAAAGGGCTATTTTTATACTAACAGTATATAGGGCTTACCACCGAAAAAGTGGCGACTAGACTGTGGCCAAACTTGAAATGACCGATCCTTAAGATCGCCGTGGAGGATCGCGTGAGTACCATTAAACCGCCTCCGCTGATGAAGTTTTTCTTAGCTGCCTTCGGCCCTGACCCTTTAGCTTTGGATAGGGCGGTGGCCCGCTTAGCGAAGGAGTTTTCACCTAACCTAGGTCCCATTGACTTTCAAAGTCCGGATCATAAGTTTAAGGATACGGCTTACTACCAATCGGAAATGGGACCCGATTTGGTTAAGCGCTACCTATCGTGGACTAATCTCTTAGAGCCCGGGCTACTGGTTGACCTTAAGCTTCTAGCCATGGAGCTTGAAAAAAAATTAGCCGCTCCATCGGGGCGTACAGTCAACTTAGATCCCGGCTACGTGTTTGTCGGTGGTTTGGTTCTTTCGACCGGTAAATTCTCCGGTCACCGCCTCTATTTAGGCTGCGGGGTCTGGGGCGAACTGACCCTCCACTTCCATAGAGGTTCTTTTGAGGGACTGCCTTGGACCTACCCTGATTATCTGCGGCCCGAGGTGATTTCGGTTTTAGGCGCTATGCGGGCCTCTTATTTAGTTAATATCCGTAAGGTTTAATCGTATCTTAGGTTGGTTTAACCCCTATAGCTTAGTTAAAAGCTTTTGGTTTTTGGTCAAAAAAGCCAAGCCCTTTAACTCGACAACATAACGACGGGTAATGGCTATAAAAAGCTATTTTGGCCCAATTTCTCCCCGAGCTTTTTCTAGGGGTTTGTCAATATGGTATGTAGATGATAAAAAGTATGACCGGCTTTGGTGCGGCGGCTGGTGAAGTCCAAGGTTACAATTGTCGCTTGGAGATCAAGACTTTAAACAATCGCTTCAAAGAGTTTGTAGTGCGCTCCCCCCACGTGTTGTTCCAATTGGAGGAGCCAATAAAAAAACTTATTTCCAATTTTGTCCACCGGGGGAGGGTGGAATTGTGGGTCCAGATGGAAGCTGGTCAAGCCGCCTCTGGTCTGGTTGTTAACCTTCAGGCCGCCCGCGAGGTCCACTCTCTTCTAACTAAACTTAACCATGAGCTTGAACTGGAAGATAAGGTAACGCTCGATCAGGTGCTCAAGTTTAACGTCATTACCGCTTCCAAGGGCTCAGGGGAGTTTGACGCCGAAGAATCCAACCTCATCCGCGACGGCATGCTAGAACTAGCTAGACGGGCCTTAGAGCAGCTAATGGCCATGCGCGAGGTTGAAGGGCGGGTATTAGCCGAAGACTTACTGGGACGCTTGACGACTTTATGTCAGTGGTTAGAGGACTTAAAAAAGCTCGCCGTAAACGCCCCCTTAGCTGCGGCTAAGCGCTACCAGGCTAGACTTGAGGAGTTAGCCGAAACCTTAATCGATCCAGCCCGTCTAGCTCAAGAGGCGGCTATTTCCGCTGAAAAAATGGACATCACCGAAGAGATGACAAGATTTGGCAGCCATATCCAGAGCTTCCACAATATTCTTGTCCAGGGCGCTGAGCCGGTTGGCCGGCGACTTGAGTTCTTGCTCCAAGAGATGGTCCGTGAAGCTAACACCATGGGAGCTAAGTCCCAATCCAAATCTATCTCTGACATGGTCTTAAATTTCAAAAGTGAATTGGAAAAGATACGGGAGCAAGTGCTTAACATAGAATGAGTTGAGATAAAATGCCCACCGTTTTGATCAACATAGGCTACAACAACGTGGTGGCTGCCGACCGCGTGGTGACCATTATTGGCCACAACGCCGCCCCGGCTAAAAGGCTGCGCGACGAGGCCAAAGAGGCCAACCGTCTTATTGACGCCTGCCAAGGTCACCGGACCCGCTCGTTGATCGTTACCACCTCCAACCATATCATCCTCACCGCCGTTGAGGTCAAAACCTTAACTAGCCGCTTTAATTCCGCCTACCAAAAATACCATAGCCTGGTGGAGCGCCAAGCGTGACCGCCTCGCCAATTAAATCTCACCCAAAGACAATCAAAAAGACTCACAGATCAAGCGCTCTAGGGTCTAATATAGAATCAGCTAGAGAGACTGACCAAATCGAGCTCCCTAACGGCCTAGAAGCGGTCATGGGCCCAAACTGCGTCCAAGCGGCGCTATGCGCTCGCGGAGCAAAAGCTAAGGTCTTACTTGTGGCCCAAGGGCGGGAGGGAAAACCCTTAGCCGGCCAAATATCTCAAATGATAGGTAAATTTTCCCTTCCCATCCGTTATGTCCAGCGCTCCAAGCTCGATCGCTTTGGTCCCCACCACCAGGGCCTGGTGCTTTTAATAAAGCCGGCCAAAATTATATCTTTAGATGAATTTTTAGCCGCTCTCCCTAGCGGCCCGGCGCTTATTTTAGTTCTAGATCACGTAAACGATCCCCATAACCTAGGGGCTTTGGTTAGGTCAGCGGCGGCCTTTGGGGCTAAAGCTCTAATAGCGCCTATTGATCGCAGCGCCCCTACGAGCCAGGCCGCCCGGTCAGCTTCGGCCGGGGCCTGTGAGGTGGTCCCGGTTATCCGGGTCGTCAATTTACCTAGGGCCATAGATGAGCTTAAAAAGGCTGATTTTTGGGTGGTCGGAGCCGAAGCCGAAAAGGGCGAGGTTTTGGGCGATTTTTCTTTTCCGCCTCGCTGCGCCCTGATTTTAGGCGGCGAGGATCACGGTCTTGGCCGGGAGGTAGCCAAAAGGCTCGATTACATGGTTAACATACCGCTAATTCAAAGCGAAATCGTAAATTCCTTAAACGTCTCCAATGCCGGGGCTATTGTCATGTACGCCTATCATAATCACATTAATAAGCGATAATATTAATATTAATTAGCATTGCTATACAGCATTAATAAGTAACATTAATAAATAGCATTAATAATCAAGCAAAATAGCCATTAAAATATTGCTATTACCCCAAAAATGAAAAAACAAGGCCATAGCCCGTCTGGCAATCTAAAAGATTGCCAGACGGGCTATGGCCTTATGGATTACAGCCTAGCTTTGCGGCTATTTTTGTTTTTAATCCGCCGGATGGTTCGGATTAAGGTTATCGATCCGTAAGCCACCAAGGCTAGACCAATTAGAGCCGTCATATTGGATCCAGCCTTAGTCCAGTAAGCAATGGCGACCATCAGGCTTAAGATGCCGAGTTCGGTTAAGGCTAGAGCAGTTAATATGAGGAAGATGTTCAAGGGCTAGCTTGGAATTCTCATGAAAAATTAGTATAATTATTAGCGGCGATCGCCAAAGAGCCTAAGCAAAAACAAGAAAAGGTTGATAAAGTCTAAATAGAGCGTCATAGCCCCAAAGACGACCATCTTTTCCTGGGCCGAATCATCTTCAAAGCCGCCAGCGTAGATAACCCTCAGTTTTTGATTGTCATAGGCGGTGAGGCCGGCGAAGATTAAAACGCCGAAAGCTGAGATAATAAAATCCATCATCGGGCTTTTGAGAAAGAAATTAACCAGCATCGTGATGATGAGGCCCACTAAACCCATGAACAAAAACGAGCCCCAAGCTTGGAGGGAGCGCTTGGTGACCAGGCCGTAGGTGGCCATGGCCCCGTAGACGATAGCCGTGGATATGAAGGCCTTAAAGACGACGTCAGAGGGGTAGATTAGTAAAACCAGGGAGATGGTCAGGCTAATGGAAGCGGCAAATAAGATAAATAGCCCCTTGATGACCGCTGAGCTGAGCTTATTGAGCATCAGGTTTATCAGCGTGCATAGCCCTAACTGAAGTCCTATGATCAAGATGATGCTGAAGGTGGGGGAGGTGCGCAAAAAGGAGATCCAACTTGAGGAGCGAGCTAAGCCCATAGCCAAGAAGGCCGTCAGCACCAAGCCGCCACACATCCAAAAATAGATTTTCTGGAAAAATAGGGCCTCGCCCGACTCAGTTACGACCGCCGGCAGGCTTTGGCCTTGGTTAGTATTGGGTTGAGCAGATGGCCTAGGTGGATTGGTAAAGTCATTCATGTGATTTATCTCCCTTTTTGACTGAAGGTTATAACTGTTTGCCCGAGCAAGCCATTAGAATTTCTAGGAATCCGGCTCAAAACTCAGGTAGTAAAGGCGAAAACGATTCATGGCTACCTAAACCATATAATAAGACTTGAATTGGTAAAAAGCAAGAGGGGCGT
>JAITJB010000017.1 GCA_031279155.1 Deltaproteobacteria bacterium
TTATTATTTTCATACGTTCCAATTATTAGATATAATACTTAAGATTATAAAATAAACAGGTTTTTCTTTCCAGAAAGGAACAAAGTAATGGCGGCATTAAGTGAGACAACGATTAGTTGAGGCCTCAGATATAAGTGGCGCATTGACGCAAGCACGAGAATATATTAAGTTAGGAAAAAAATTGATAATTTTAGAATATTACTATATTATTATTGTCTTAATTGCCTGAATAATTCGTAGAAGAAGGAGCTTTTGTAGCTGAAAATATTACTCAAATTTAGAACATTTTAAGTAGTAACTAATAATTATTTTTATTCTGTAGCTATCTATCTTTTTTATGCTCAAAAAATTAGATAATGCATCATATTACAGGCTGGTTAACTCTTATTTTTATCTGGTTTTGAACCTAAAAAATATAAATTTTCACTAACATAATCTCGTCTATGTTGACTGGAAAAAGGCTCCGGCGATTTTTTGGAATTTAGTTGCGAGCCCCGCCTAAGGGATCGGATTACCGGGAGTTCTTCACCGGTCAGAAACAAGATAAGAGCCAGACCGCCGGTGGATATATAGCTGAAGCACTCTAACTGCCCGAATTTGGTGGCCGCTGAAATAGCTTGACCGCCGCCTAAGACCGTAAAGGCGTTGGTTCGGCAGAGCGACTCCCAAACAAGGCGGGTGCCAGTCATCGAATAAGGCTCGGTAAAGTCGCCCATGATGCCGTTGACGACGACGGTTTTAGCAGAGTCGATGAGCGAGGAGTACTGTTTGACCGTTTGATAGCCTATATCAGTTGTCCGGACATTAGGGGGAATTTCACCTCTGGCTGCTTCTACCCTCTGACCACCTTGAACATAGGCAAAATCCACGGGTATAACCACTTTGTCGCCAAAGCGCTTGAAAATATCCAAAGCTCTCTCCCACAAAGGCCTTAAGGCAGACCCCTTGGGCGGAAAGTCATTGTCTGGCTTTTTGCCGGTAGCTCTGGCCAAGAACTTGGCCAATTGGCCGCCAGTTAAGATGCGGTCAGCGATATTATTTTCCAGTAATCGCTCGATGACAGCTAGACTATCGCCGACCTTAACCCCGCCTAGGATGAACAGGCAGGGCCTGTCTGGCGATTGGGTGAGCTGCGAGAGAACGCAAAACTCTTTTTCAAATAACCGGCCCATGGCCGTCGGTAGTAGCTCGGGAAAACCGCACAGTGAAGGCTGATCGCGGTGGCATGTCCCGAAAGCGTCGTTAATGAAGTAATCGGCTAATGGAGTTAGCTTTCTGACTAATAAAGTGTGGGCTTGCTCGAGCGGCGTCAGCCTTAAGGTCCTCTCAAAACCGGTCTGTTCCTCGGCTAAATACCTCAGGTTTTCTAAAAGTAATATGCCGCCTGGCTTTAGTCTCTTAATGGCTTCTAAGGCCGTGGGCCCGCAGATGTCCTCGACGAATTGGGCTGCGCCGTTTAAATACTCGTTTAAGACTTGGGAATGTGGTTTTAAGGAACTTAAGTTGTCGTAATCAAGATCGCCGCCTTGGTGGGCTAAAATGACTGTTTTAGCGTTGCCCGTGGAAAGCTCTCGAATAGTTGGTAAAATAGCTCGGATCCTGGTAATATCCTTCAAAGCCCCGCTTTGGTGATCTATGGGCAGGTTGATGTCAACTCGCAAAAGGATCGTCCGACCGGCTACCTTAAGTTCGTCAATAGTTTTAATCCCGAATCGCATTTTTCACCCATTAACAGAGCAGGTTAAATGGTTTAGTCGTCTGGCCTACCTATCCGCGTAAGCTATTGTGCAAAAAATAAACCAGCGCCGCCTAGATGTCAAAATTTCCTAAAACCCGGCTATTTGAGCCTGTACTTACCTCGGGCCAAAGCTTAGGTTTATTTTACCTGAATCGCTTTTGAATCAAACCCCTTTAGAAGCGGCCAGAAGTAGAATGGATCTGAGCCGATACGATTGTGTATCGACTTTCTATTGAATCATAGTTTTGGCAATTTTTCTTCCCTAATCTCGTCAGCCCGGCTGCCAGTAGCTTATCGGGTCTATGTCTTAAAGCAAATCTTGAAGAGCCTATGATAAACTGTTATGATCTAAATGGCTGAGCAATTAAAGTTTCTAGAAAGGGAGAATTATGATTAGATTTTTCTTGACGCTTTTAACGGCCACGGTTATGTTGTCTAGCTTGGCCGCAGCTGATAACGGCAATTACTTGGTTGCCCAGTACGATCATGGCAACTTTACTCGTCACCAAGATGATCAGACGGTCTTTGAGACCGGTCGTGACAATGACCCGACAACAAGGCATAGATCTAGAAACGATCAGTATTTTGACGCCGATAACGCTTTTGAGCAACGTGTTGAGAAACTAAAGTCAGCGGCCGATAAGGGCGATCTTGAGGCCATGACCAACCTAGGCGTTATGTATCTGGGCGACCCAAATGCTGGCCCCCAAGAGCACACCCAAGGAGTGAAGTATCTCCAACAAGCGGCTGACGAGGGCTACGCTTCGGCCCAGGCTAAGTTAGCTAACGTGTATTACTTTGGTCAAGCGGCGCCTCGTGACCTAGACAAATGCATAGAATTGCTTAAATCATCTGTGGAAGGCGGCAATGCCGACGCCCAGTTCATGTTAGGCGTCATGTACGTAAACGGCGAGGGGGTCGTAAAAGATCACACCGAAGCCACCAGGCTCTTTAAGCTGGCCGCCGAACAGGGGCAGCCGTCGGCTATCGAGATATTAAAACAAAGTAATATCAAATAGCCTGATCTAAACTGGATCCGGCCTTAAGAAAATACTTAAGCCGCCTTGGATCTGTTGCGATTAAATCGCATCAGTTTCAAGGCGGCTTTTATATCCCGCCAAAGGCCTCTAGTTTGTTTTGGTAATTTGCGATTATTGTCCAGGCAAACCGGAAATACTGATAAAAAAGGGGATCTCGTATTTACCTGAAAGCAGGCTTTCCGGGGGCAACGCCATACACTGGCGCTAGCGGCTAACCGTAAGGTTAGCGCCAGGTAATTTACCATCTAAACGTTAGGGTTGCGATTCCGCCGTGGTTTTGGCCCCGGTTACCAAACGAGCCGTTATAATCGAGCACAAGGCGGGATATATCAGATAGGGCAAAGGCAAGGGCAAGAATCTTAAAATCGCAATAAAAGCGGGATACCAAAGCCCAACATACGAAAACAACAAAGCTGATTTTATTTATAATATTCGATGGCTTAAAAAGTAGGGGCTTAAGCGAGTACAAGTTTTGGGCCGACTTAAGATTGCCCAACCCGCAAGACGATTTTAGTTACAACCTCATCGCCAAACTCAATATTGATTCTCTTAATCCAGTTCTGGCACTCGTACTGGTATTGTTCCAAATAGGCTGGCCCTGGCACCTTGATGATCAGCCGTCCCATCTCAAAGGAGCGGATGGTGGTATTGGCGGCCACTGTGGGGCCGACAATCTGTTGCCAAATATTAGTCAGTCTAGCTCGGTTAGAAAGGAAGTGCAGAAACCCGTTTTTGGCCGAGCGGTCCATTATCTTGTCAATTGGGGTGAGATCTTTAAAGTAGCGGGGATTTTTGGCCATAATGCGTCTCACTTAAGGGTTAATTTGTTAATATCTCGCTTTGCCTTGGGCCTATATAAGGCCCTGGAGTCTAGCTAAGTGGTAGTAGATGCCTCTTTTTTCCATCAGCTGGCGGTGGGTACCGTTTTCCACTAGGCGGCCCCTATCGAGAACCATGATGCGATCGACCCGCCTAATGGTTGAGAGGCGGTGGGCGATGACCACCGAAGTCCGGCCCTTGAAGATGGTCATCATGGCTTCTTCGATCAAAAGTTCAGTTTCAGAATCGACAAAGGCCGTGGCTTCATCTAGTATAACAAGTTCAGGGGCTTCAATTAAGGCCCGGGCGCAGGCGATAAGCTGCCTCTGACCTGCTGAGAGTCCCCGGCCGCCGGGACCCAATGGCTCATTATACCCCAAGGGAAGCTTTTCGATAAAGCTGTGGGCGCCAACAGCCTTAGTGGCCCGGATTACGGTGTCGGGGTCGAGATCGACTCGGCCCAATCTCAGGTTATCAATAACTGGCGCCGAGTAGAGATAGACATCTTGGGTGACTAGGCCAACGCGGCGGCGGTGGAGGTTTAGATCGAGATCGCGCAGATCTAGCCCATCAAATATTATAGCTCCTTTGACCGGATCATAAAACCTAAGCATTAAGTTTATCAGGCTGGACTTACCGCTACCGGTGCTACCCACCAGGGCCACTGATTCGCCTTTTTCGACCTTAAAGCTGATGTCTTTTAAGACCATGGGCATGTCCGGGCCGTAACTTAAAAAGACATTTTTAAATTCCAAAGCCCCGCCCGGGTGAACCGGCTTAAGGGGGCTTGGGATTTGAGGGGTCCTATCGTCTATATCGAACAATTCCGTCAGCCGCTCTAGGGAGGCGAAGGCCCCCTGGAAGGTGTTGACCTTTTCGGCCAAATCCTTGATGGGGCTAAAAAAGCGGTTGGCATAGCCGACAAAAGCGGCTAGAACGCCTAAACTTACGGTGTTGTCAATGATGCCTAGGCCGCCGACCCAAAGGATGAGGGCTAAAACCACGCTGGAACAAAGGTCAACTAGCGGCAAAAAGACGGCCACCGAGTGCACCTGCTTGTAGCCTAAGATGTAATTTTGATGGTTTAGCTCCTCAAATTCCTCAGAGGTTTTCTTCTCTCGCCTGAAAGCTTGGATAATACTAATGCCGGCGGCGGCTTCGCCGAAGGCCTGGTTGATGGCCGCTATTTTGGCTCTCAATTCCCTCTGCAATATTCTTACTACCGAGCTGAAATAGTAGCTTAAGATGGCGGCCAGCGGGGTTAGTATAAGAGCCGTCACGGCAAGCTTGGGTGATAGGGCGAACATGATGATGGCCACCCCGACTAAGCTTAAAACGTCACTAAAAAAAGATGCGGCGGTCGATTTAATTAAAGCGTTAATGTTATTGATATCGCTTGTAAGTCGTGAGGTCAGGCGGGCGGTTTCGCTGCGATCAAAAAAGCTTTGGCTGAGTCCAAATAAATGGAGCATGAGCTTTTCCCGAAGAACGTGCCCAAATTTTTGGGCCCCAGCCTCCATGAAGTACCTCTGGCCCAAGTCAAGGCCATAACCTAGGACCATCAAAATGGCAAACCATATGGCCAGGCGCGATAGACCCTTGATATCAGCTCCCCTTAAGGCCATGACGATCCCACCGGGAACATCGGGCAGATCGGCCTCCCTAATAGCCAGATAGCCAGCTAAGACCTTAGTTTTGGGTAGGGCGCTGGCGATCTGGTCGGCTTTAGATCTATCTAAAGCATTGGGGCCGGTAAGGGGGGCTAAGTAGTATCTACTATCTTCAATAATATCTGAGTCAATTAAGATCTTTTCCTGGCGGCGGTCGATTAACTGCTCGTAACTTTTGGGTAAAAACCAAACCCCGGGTTTACCTGAGGGGATGAACATCTCAGGCTTTAGCCTACCCATGGCCGATGGCGGTAAATCCAAGGGAGTTGCGATTTTAAAAACTCGGCCCAAAGGAAGGATATAGCGGTCAATAGCTACTTTGGTGAGATATGGCAGGGCCAAGCTAACCAAGGCGGCCAAGATAATCATGACCACACCCCTAACCATAAGGCCCCGCATCGGGGCGGTCAAGGGCCACAGCCGTTTCATTAAGTAAAGATCGGCTAGAGAAAAGGGCTTTTTGTTAGTCAGATCATCAGACACTGATCGTCACCTGACTCGGGCCCGGGCCCGGTAGCCGTCGGCCCCTAGTCGGGCTAAGGCGGTCAATCTTTCCAGATAACCGCCGCTACGGCTAAGCTCTTGGAAGCTTCCCTCTTCGGTTACCCGGCCATCTTCTAAGACGATGACCTTAGAGGCCCCGGCTAAACTGGTCATGCGGTGGCTAATAATTAAAGTGCCCCGGCCCTTTCTAGCCGGAAGAAGGCGGGCTAAGATTTCCTCTTCTACGGCTGCGTCCACGGCAGATAGGGTGTCGTCTAAAATAAGAAAGGGGGGATCGATAAGTAAGGCTCTAGCTAAAGCTAGGCGCTGCCTTTGACCGCCGGAGAGAGTGAGGCCTCGCTCGCCAATTAGCGTGTCGAGCCCTTCGGGGAAAACCTTGGGATCTAAAGGCAGTGACGCCGCTTCGGCTACGGCAATAAGCTCACTATCAGAGGCGCCCACTTTACCAAAAGCTAAGTTATCGCGCATGGTGCCGGTAAAAATGTGGCCGTCTTGGGGGACGTAACCAAATAGCCCCCTTAAAGAGTTTAAAGTCCAGTCGGCGCTAGATTTCCCATCAATAATAATCTCCCCGCTATTTGGCTCGTGGAGGGCGACGATTAGAGAGGCGAAGGTGCTTTTGCCGCAGCCGGTCGGACCGGTGAGGCCCGTCACCATGCCGGCCTTTAAAGTTACCGTAATGTTATTTAAAACTTGGCCGCGCGAGCCCGGGTAACTAAAACAGACCGACTTAAAACTTATGTCAAAGGGCTTAGCCGGTGGGCTGAAACTCGCTTCTATAGGATGGACGCTTTCTTCGGTAGCGTTTAATACGCGGCTAAGCCTACCCAATGAGGCCATGCCCTCTTGGATGAGACCTAAGGTCAGACCCATGGCCATCATGGGCCAGGAGAGAAGAGTTAGGTAGCTTATAAAGGCCACAAAGTCCCCAGGGCTTATGGATCCTAAGATGGTGGCTTTACCGCCAATAAATATGGCCAGGGCGATGGCTAGGTTAGTTAAAAGGGTCATCATCGGGAAGAAGCCGCCCATGATCAAAGATAGGCGGATATTTTTGTTCATGTATAGCGTACTTACTTGCGAGACTTCCGCTCTAGCCAAGGGCTCTAAGGCCATGGCCCTGATAACCTTAAGGCCGCTTAACTGCTCGCGAACGACCTCCGTCAGCCGCCCGAAGACGTCCTGAACTTGAAGGAGCCTTTTGTAGATGAGTTGACCGAAGCGGGCCGTTAGGATGGTTATGAGCGGCATGGGGATAAAGGCCCAAAGGCTTAGATATGGGTCGATGGAGAGCATGAAAGCTACCGCCGAAAGCCCTAAGACCACAGCGTCAACTAAGCTAACTAGCCCAAAACCAACGGCCATGCGCACGGCCTCAATATCGTTGGTGGCTAAGGCCATGATGTCGCCGCTGGAGTTGACCTGGTGCCATGAAAGAGATAAGGATAAAAATCTCTCTTCCAGTCTTCTTCGGAGATCTTTTTCCAGCCTTCGGGAAAAGCCGTAAATAAGGTGCCGCCAGATGTATCTTAAGAGGGCAACTAAGGAGGCTATGGCGCAAATAAAGACCAAGGGCTTTATCAAGATCTTAGTGGTCGCCCCTTGATCGGCTAATAGGTCAATAAGATGACCTACCAGCCTTGGGATAAACATCTGACCTAAATCGCAGATCGTTAAGGCTAAAAAGCCCAAGGCTAAGTAGGCGGCTGTAGCCCGAAAATATGGGGTTATGATTTTTAGGTTATTCATTTTTGGGAGCTTATTAATGAGAGTTTTTCAGCCAAAAACTCCAGGTGGGAAGAAAACTCGGCCCGGAAAAGATCCCAATCGTGGCCGCCAGATCGCTCGGAATACTCGTGCTCGAGGTTAAGTTCGGTCAGCAAGCGGTCGTATTGACGGTTTTCAGCTAAGCATAATTTGTCATTTAAGCCCACGCTGAGCTTTATGGGAACGCCAATTAAGCGCCCAGGGGCGTTTCTAGTTAGGTGATAGGTGCTGTGACCGCGCCAGTTGACCCCGCCAGAGACAGGCGGCCCTAAGACCTCGCTGAGCCTTAGGTACTTATCTAGTGGCGAATCGCTTGAGTGGCTAATAAGATCGATGACCCCGCTGATAGAGGAGATCGCCTTAAAGCGGCCAGGGTATTTTAAAGCGAGGCTCAAAGCCCCGTGGCCGCCCATGGATATACCCGATATTGCTATCTTATTGGGGTCTATGGGAAAGCGCGAGAGGGCGTCTGGCAGGAGCTCATTGATTAGGTAAGTTTCTATCTGGCTTTCATCTCTGATGGGGCTATCTAAATACCAGCCAAAGGGTCCACCATCGGGCATGATGATGATAAGCTTTAGCCTTTTGGCCATATCAGATAGATCAGATCCTAGGTTATTAGTAAAGTATTTGTGGTTACCTTCAGCGCCGTGGAGCAAAATAACGGCTGGGAGCCTTGGGTCTTCGGAGGTCAGCTCCGGGGTTATCGTTAGATATGTTGTGTTGCCCCTTACAGGCGATATTAGTACGGTCTCAGTTATAAGCCAGGGCTTGGTTTCTAGAGGCGAACCTTTTAATTCATTTGAAGCGGCGTTTGAAGCGGTATTTAAAGGGGGATTTATTGGCTTTTGAGCTTGGATTGGCTTTTGGGTTCGATCGTTTATAGGCTTTTGAGCTTGGATTGGCTCTTGAGTTCGGTCATTTATTGGCTTTTGAGCTTGGATTGGCTTTTGGGCTCTATCGTTTACGTAGGTCTGGATAATTCTTGGGCTTGAGCTATTTGTGGGGCTATCGGGGGATCCGGCAGCTGGCGGTAGCGAAGTTCCATCAGAGGGCGCAAGTAATGGCCCGGCCTGGGCGGTATTGTCAACGCGCTGGATCCGCGATTGGTTTTCGGCGGTTTTAGGCTGAGCGTAAGTAACATCCGGGTTTTGGGGAAATAGCTGAGCATGAGCAAAATTTGGGATTTCGTTTCCAAAAAAGAGCTGCCCGTTAGTACCAGCTAAAAAATCATCGAGCATCATCTTGCCGCCGGCCTCAGTTAAGTGGATGGCGTCCTTTTGTCTCACCCGAACGCTTTTACCGTCTTGATCGGTCAGGAAGGTTGAGTACAGGCCGCTAGAGTTAAGTAATGAGCCGGTAGCATCCCAAAAGTAGCAATTTAAAGCTTTCAGGCAAACTTGACTGACCACAGCGTTTAGGTTTTGGGCCCGCCCGTTGTAGGGCTCTTGGCCCATGATAGGTAGACCTATCCAGATAACTTTGACCCCGCGTTCGGCGGCTAAGGTTAAAAGTTTGGTTACGCGGAGCCCGTAATGCTCATTCCAGCCTTCGGTGGCAACGATGTGGCGGCGGCCCTTATCGTCGAGTAAGTCCTGGGTGTCGGTACCGCCCAAGCTGATGACGACTAGATCGGGATTAAAGGATTCTAGAAGAGACTGAAAATATTCATGCCAGTCAAAAACGTCAAGTCGGCACAGACCGGTAGAATACTTGGCCTGGCGGCTGACCTCGACGTTTTCTATGGTCTTTAAGTAGCGCTGGAGCTGTGGGCCTATTCCCTCCATCATCATGGAATCGCCGGTCAGAAGCACTCTTTGGAAGCCTAAAATGGGCTTATCTTCCCTAGCTAGGGGGCTAGCTAGAGGGACAGACCCTTGGTAGTTTACGGTCAGAGGGTAGGCTATAACTTCCGAGGGAGAGGTGGTATCTATTGAGGGAGCCATCTCTCTAGATTTTAAGTTAGCTAAGTTACCTCTGCTATCTAGACTAGCTTGGATCTTAGAAAGCCTAAAGCCGGCCTTAAAGGCGCCTTCACTAGCTTTATTATCTAGGGAGTATAGGTCGTTAGGCTGGCCGGACGATGGGGCGCTAGAAAGCGGGCTTGGATCTAAGCTCACTGGTAGTCTATTTGACGGCGTAGGGGGGTGGGCTTTAGGGTCAAGGACCTTTAGCTCGGGAAAAAGCTCTTGGAATGGGGAGGCAAGATTTGGGGAAGCGTGATTCGGGGAAGCGAGATTCGTGGAAGCGAGATTCGCTGATTGGGAAAAATCTGAAGGCTTAAGCTTACGGGCGCCGATGGTAGCCTCTGGGGTTATGGCCGCCAAAGCGCGGCTCTCCAAAGCCCCTAGGCTTGAAAGGCCGCTCGATTGTCCCATGGCCCTTAAGTCAGCTGAAAGGTTTAGGGAGAGGATCCTAAGAGGGCTATGGCCTTGGCTGCCAAAATCCTCAAGCCAGTTGGAGAAGCGGTCAACTTCGTGAGCTAAAACCAGCAAAGTTGTCAGGATATAGACCGCTATAATCCGGCCTGGCGAGGAATCCCGGCTCGGAGTTCTCATCGGTCTCCTTTCTCTGGCGGGCATTGACTGGAAAAAAGGCTAGATAGTTGCCAAGAATAGTCGATCGAAAAAACTTAAGTTAAAACTCAAGAATCTCTTTTTCTTTGGTGGCCGCCAGGCTCTCGACCCTACCGACAAAGTCTTGGGTGATTTTTTGGACCTGGGCTTCGGCCTTGGCTTGTTCGTCTTCAGATATTTCATTGGATTTTTTCAGATCTTTAAGCATGTCATTGGCCTCGCGGCGAATGCCCCGCACGGCCACTTTGGCTTCTTCTGCGTTCTTGCGGACTAGTTTTGTGAGTTCTTTGCGGCGCTCCTGGCTCAAGGCCGGGATATTTATGCGGATAACTTTACCGTCGTTTTGCGGGGTTAAGCCTAGCTCGGACTTTAATATAACCTTTTCGATTTCGCCAATAGCCGTAGTGTCCCAGGGCTGAAGGATTAAAAGCCTGGCCTCGGGCGCGGTAATGGAAGCCATCTGCGATAGGGGGGTTGGGGCGCCGTAATAGTTGGCCGTAAGACCATCTAAGATAGCTGGAGTGGCCCGGCCAGTACGTATTTTCTGGAAATCCCTAGTTAGTGAAGTTAGGGATTTTTCCATGCGGGTTTTGATATTTTCGTAGATTTCTTCGATCATAGATTGTCTCGCCTAGGTTTTTAGTGGTCGCTATTAAATGCTTAGGGCCAGTTTTGTTTAAAAGGTCAGTCGGTAACCAAAGTGCCCAATGGCTCGCCTAAAATGGTTTTTTTGATGTTACCGGGTTTTTGGAGGTTAAAGACAATAGTCGGAATCCGGTTTTCCATGGCCAGCGATATGGCCGTGGTGTCCATAACCCTCAGACCCAATTTTATCACATCCATATAGTTTATCTGCTCATATAAGACAGCGTTCTTATCTTTAACTGGATCGCGGTCGTAAATGCCGTCAACTTTGGTGGCTTTCAAGATGACGTCAGCTCCGATTTCGCTAGCCCTGAGGACAGCGGCTGTATCGGTCGTCAGATAAGGGTTACCGGTCCCGGCGGCAAAGATGACTACCCGGCCCTTTTCCAGGTGCCGGATGGCCCGGCGGCGGATAAAGGGTTCGGTAAACTCAACCATGGTGATGGCGCTTTGGACCCTGGTTTCAAGACCTTGGCGCTCTAAGGCGTCTTGCATGGCCAGAGAGTTAATGACCGTGGCCAGCATGCCCATGTTGTCGCCGGTCACTCGATTTAAGCCGCGCTCAGCTAAGGCCAGGCCGCGGAAGATATTGCCGCCGCCAATGACCAGGCCTAATCTGACGCCTTCGCGAGAGACTTCGGCAATCTGAGAGGCGATGCCGTCAACGGTGTCGGGATCTAAACCAAATTCCGTCGGACCCTGGAGGGCTTCGCCGGAGAGTTTTAAGAGCACGGTCTTATATCGATAAATCATGGGAAACCAGGCTTTGGTCGAAAAAATGGGGGGAATTAACCCCCCATTTTAACAGTTTATTGTTCCTCGCCTTTGATCTCCTCACCCAACTGGAAGCGGGAGTAGGCGGCGATTTTAACCACGCCTAAGGCGCCGGAGGCTTCCTTAAGAATGGCGGTGACAGTTTTGGCCGGGTCTTTGATGTAAGCTTGCTCTAAAAGCACGACCTCGCCGTGAAACTTTTTAAGTTGTCCTTCGATCATTTTCCCAATGAGAACATCCTTGGGCAGGGCCTTGGCGCCAGCTTTCTTGATTTTCTCTTCAGCTTCCGTCTCAGCCTTGGCCGCGTAAACGGCCTTCTCGCGCTCAATTAGTTCCGGCGGGAGATCGGCTATCTCTAAGGCCAGGGGATTGGCCCAGGCGATGTGCATGGCTAAGTTGTGGGCTAAAGCGTCGAGCTCAGGACCGGGCTTTTCGGCGGTCACGGCTACTAAGACAGCTAAGCGGCTGCCAGGGTGGATATAGCCGTGGACTAAGCCGGAAGCCGGGGCGGTCATGACGGTAAAGCGGCGTAGCTTCATGTTTTCGCCGGTTTTAGCGATGGCGTCAGTGACCACGTCTTTAAAAAACCGGCCGCAATTGGGGCATTGGCATTCAAGTAAAGCCGGTACGTCGCTTGGAAGGGACTCAGCCTTAATTAGGTAATTGACTAAAGACTCGGTAATCTCTTTAAAGGAGTCCATCTTAGCCACAAAGTCGGTCTCAGTGTTAAGCTCAACCATGGCGCCCTTTAAGCCGTCGGGGGCAACAGCCGTCAGCACTAAGCCCTCGCGGGTGGCCCGGCTAGATCTTACATCGGCTAGTTTTAGGCCCTTTTGACGGAGCCAATCGACGGCTTTGTCCATATCGCCGCCGCACTCTTGGAGAGCCTTTTTACAGTTCATCATGGGGGCGTTGGTTTTTTCGCGTAAAGTCTTAACCAGTTGTGATGAGATTTCCATTTTTGTTTCTCCTCGTCCAGAGCTACTTAGGGCGCCCTTTTAGTGGGGGCTTTAGCTCTGGTTCCAGACCGGCGGGCTCCTTTTTGGCAGTTACGTAGGGCCTCTTGACCGGTTATGATTTTTTAGGGCGTTTTTGTTTTTTTAGGCTAGTTTAGGTGAGTTTAGGCTAGTTGGGCTCGCTCACTAGCCGCCAAAGGGGGCTAGTGAGCGAGAAAACTTTAGGCCTCACTACCTTCTAGAGTCATACTCTTAGCCAACTCGCTATTGAGGCTGGGCTCAACCATGTCGCGACCGCCCTCCTCGTCCTTATCGGGGGTTTGCGAGTCGCCTCTGGCCTGCTCCTCCCAACGGGCCCTACCTTCGAGGCAGGCGTCGGCCATCTTGGAGGCCATGAGCTTAATAGCCCGGATAGCGTCGTCGTTACCGGGGATGACGTAGTCGACCTCGTCGGGATCGCAGTTAGTGTCGACCACGGCCACCACGGGGATACCCAAGCGACGGGCTTCGGCGGTGGCGATATTCTCCCTACGGGGATCGATAACGAAGATGGCCCCGGGCAGCCGGTCCATCTCCTTAATGCCTCCCAAGTTCTTGCGGAGTTTGACCATCTGATTTTCCAGCTCGATGATCTCCTTTTTATAGTACAAGTTAATAGTACCGTCGGTCTTCATCTGCTCGAGCCTTTTTAAGCGCTCAATACTCTTTTTGATGGTCACAAAGTTAGTTAAAGTGCCGCCCAGCCAGCGGGAGTTGATGTAGAACATCCCGGCGCGGTTGGCCTCATCTTGGATGGCTTCAGCCGCCTGCTTTTTAGTGCCGACGAACAGTAAACTCCGTCCCTGGGAGACGGTATCGACGACAAAGTTGTAGGCGGTTTTAAAAAGTAAGACGGTTTTCTGAAGGTCGATAATGTAGATGCCATTGCGGGCCCCAAAAATGTAAGGTTTCATCTTGGGGTTCCATCGCCTGGTCTGGTGGCCGAAGTGGACACCAGCTTCCAGGAGCTGCTTCATGCTGATAAGGGACATTTTTTTCTCCTAAGGTTTAACCTCCGCCCGCCTAACACCGGTACGGCAAAGACGGCCTAAAAAATGGCGCCCTTGTAGACAGGCACCTTAGTGGCGAGCGTGCGTCATGAATTTGGGGATGGAAACCACCCCCAAATTAATCTTGATATTATAAATGTTTTTAGGTTTTTTTTCAAGACCTAAATAAATGCTAAACAGGTAGCTTATCTCAAGGCTTTTATCTCGAGAGCATAACCTGGCAGCTCATTGGGCGTCTCTAAGACAAAGGGTAGAGATGATAATTTCGGGTGGTGGACTATTTTTAAAATAGAATCTAGCCCTATTTTACCTTGTCCGATCTTAGCGTGGCGGTCCTTGTGGGAGCCTAGAGCGTTTAAGCTATCGTTAACATGGATGGCTTTAAGCCTGGTCAGGCCTATCTGTCTATCAAATTCCTCTAATACCCCGTCTAAATCATCTTTAATATCGTAGCCAGCATCAAAAACGTGGCAGGTATCTAAGCAGACCCCAACCTTTTCTTGGGCTTCGATGGCGCTTAGGATGGCGGCCAGCTCGCCAAATGTGCGGCCTATTTCCGAGCCTTTGCCGGCCATGGTTTCTAATAAGACAGTAACTTGCGTGCGCTCGGTTATGGCCTGATTTATGAGATCAGCTGTTAGCTTAAGGCCTTGCTCCAAGCCCTGGCCGACGTGACTTCCAGGGTGGAGGTTATAGAGAACCCCCGGAAAATGAGAGAGCCTTTGGAGATCGTCGTTTATGGTCCTAAGGGCGAAGTTTCGGGTTTTAGGTTCGGCAGCAGAGGGATTTAGGGTGTAAGGCGCGTGGGCTATGAGGGGCCCGAAGTTATGGGAATGGGTAAAATCAATGAGAGCTTTGACGTCTGGTAGATTTAAAGCTTTGGCCGACCCCCCCCTGGGGTTACGGGTGAAAAACTGAAATGTATCGGCCCCTAGCTCAAGAGCCTGTTGG
>JAITJB010000047.1 GCA_031279155.1 Deltaproteobacteria bacterium
AAGAGAAAAAATGGCTTCATGGATAATTATATAATTCCGACGGTAGGCCATTAATGCGGCTTTGAGATATCTTGGCTATGGCCGTGAAGAAATTTGCGGCCACGGTTTTCGGGCCATAGCCTCGACTTTGCTTAACGAGGAGGGGTTCTCCTCTGATTGGATTGAGCGTCAGCTTGCCCATGTTGAGCAGAAAAAAATTCGGGCTTCGTATAATTATGCTGATTGGTTACCTGAGCGTCGAAAGATGATGCAATTTTGGGCGAATTTTCTGGACGATTTAGCTGTCCAAGCCGCCAGAACTTAATTGTTTTTGTTTTTCGAGCCAGCTCATCACGCTTTTTCTGCTCCAAGCCACCCTTTTTTCGCTAACTCTGATGGGTTTTGGAAAGTTGTTCTCTTTCATTTTTTTATAAATGGTCGAAACCGAGAGGCTGGTCATTAAGGCCACGCCTTTCGCTTTAATAAAAACGTCATAGTCATTAACCAAAATCTCGTTCTTAATCCTTGCCTCAATCGTCCTATCCATTATTCTCTCCCTTAAAATAGCCGTGGTAACGGCGTCTGTTTGGTGGTCATGAAAATTTTCCCATGACATATGGCCGAGGTGCTGTTGCCTTGAAAATTATCGTATGAGCTTGTTTAGTTCATGGTCGGTCCAGCCTGGCGCGACATAACTATTTTTGGTTAACGTATCTATTGGAGCTTGGTTATCTTAAGTTTGGCCTAGCTCTTAGCCTTTAAGCTTGATCAGCTGGACCTCGTTAAAGGTATTTAAGCGCATCCAGGGCCCGAAGGTCCCGGCGCCCTGAGAGACCAAGAGGGTCGTGTCGTCTAATTGGTAGCGCCCCTTGTAGTAGGGAAACAATAAGCGGATCATAAATGTGCCGGGAAATAGCTGCCCGGCATGGGTGTGACCGGTAAGCATGACCTCGATTTTTTCTCTAGTAACGTATTTTAAGCCAACCGGGCTATGGTGGGCTAAGATGGTGGGAATAGAAGGGTCGCGCAATATTTTGGGAAGTATTTCGTTCATATAGAGATCGTTAACTCTGTGGGCGTCGGAGGATTCACGGTCGGCGTTCATGTATTCTAAGCCGATGAGCTGAAGACCGTGAGTTAGAACCATTTCCGATCGCAAGAGCTTTAGGCCGTGCTTTTTGGCCAGATCTAAGATTCTATCGGTATCGATATAATACTCATGATTGCCGGTGGTGTAATACTGCTCGGCTTTTATCTTTTCAAACAGACTAAAAACCTCATCGGTTAAGGCAATATTACTGTCAGCTAGATCGCCATTATAAATGACAATATCGGGCGAAGCGCTCTCAACGGCGGAGAGGACTTTGTTTAGATAGCCAGACGATCTTTGGGCGCCTAAATGCATATCCGGGATATGCATGATGGTAACCGGGCTTTTTAACCCTTTAACCTCGATCTCCTGCTCGGTTACGACAAAGGATTGGGCGTTAATAAAACCCCAAATAACTAAAGCCGCCGGAATTACGATGGCTAATAGGCCTAGGGTTTTGGCCTTGATGGCCCGGCTTAGGGGGCGATGAAAGAGATGAAATACGAGAAGAAGGATAAAGAGATAGCCCTGGAAGATAAGAAATAAGCCTAAAACATCATAAATTATGCCGCCAATAAAGCTGGTAATATAAAGTCGTGACAACAAAGAGGCAGTAAAGCCAACTAAAAGAATAAGAATAATAAATGACAGTTTCAGGCTAGTTTTTAAGATCCCGAGCCGCTTGAGTCGCCAGGGGGTGTAGAAAGCCGAAAAGACCAAAATGGCCATTAGAATTAGGGTCATCATAGGCTAACACCTGTTTTTTGTTGGTCGGCATTTTTGGTTTACTAGGAGCGTTACTTTGACAGGGAATATTAGAAAAAAATAGGGGTATGGAGTTTGGAGATCATAAGGCGCTGGCGGGTCTTTTAGAGCGCGCTTTTAGGATTATCGAAAGAGATGAAGCATCGAAAGGGATAATGCTATTCGGTTGGCGCAGTTACCGAGACCTTAGCGTCGGCCTGATCGGCCGGGGCCTTTTCCAAAATAACCGCCGGGGTTTCTGTTTCCCCCTGAAAATTTTGTTCGTTTTGATCGATAGCTAGGGGGGCGGCGGCATCGTCTATGGCTTCGATGGCACCGGCGTTGGCGTCAGTTTCAGCACTACTTTCGCTTAACTTTTTGATCTTTTCTTTGTAAGCCAGGGCGTCGGCTTGGTAGCGGCTAGCTTCAGCCGGCGAGGAGAAATCAATAAAAGCATTATGGCGGTCCTTTTTTTCCTCCCAGCCAAAATAGGCCAAAAGGGCGCCCAAGCCGATAACCACTAGAGGCAGGAGGATTTTTATTAAAATAATAAAGACCCCAAACCAGGTGATCAAAAGGGCAATCCCGATGAGGATTAGAAAACCTCCGATAATTAGTAATAGCGGCATGATAACTCCATATTGATTTTACGCCTGGCTAAAACTTCCGACTTTGACCTTCCGGGAGCCTAAGGCCTCTTGCCGCATTCGGTACAGACGCCATCGCTACCGATAATTCCGATGCAACTTTCATCAGGGCACAATTGCCGCTTGGTCTTGGCTTTGGCTTCCTTTGGCCTATCGAGATAGCCGCCGCAGTGGGGACAGAACGTAGCCCATAGGGGGGCGGGTTTTTGACATTTGGCGCATTTGTCGCTGGGGATCGGCTCCCCACATTCTTGGCACAATAGATCCATGAGTTTATCCCTAAATTTTGGTTAGCGTTGGGCTTTAAAGTCAGCCGTTATCTTTATACTGATAAATAGCTATCTCTATACAGGTAAGCCGCCGTGACTATACGGTTAGCCGCTATCTCTTTACGGTTACAATAGTCGAGTAGGCGGGTAGCCGGCTAGAAATTAACTGGACTTTAATTTGTTACTGACGTAGACTTTTAGCTAACGATCAGTTTATAGGAAGGTCTGGCTATTTTAGGACCTGAGGTCCAAATCAGCATCGAAAATGGTATAATGACTTGGGCCCTTCCTGGCCCAAGCCTGAAAGAATCCAATCGCGGACAAGG
>JAITJB010000102.1 GCA_031279155.1 Deltaproteobacteria bacterium
GGCCACAGCCCGGCCAAACTCTGAGCATTTGATCTCTTGGCTGCCCGGGGCTAAGCGGGCTAGATCGTAAGTAAAGAGGTTAGAAACAAAGGTTTTAGCTAAAGCTTTTTTAATTTTGTCAGAAGCCTCAAACCAGCCTAAATATTCCAGCATCATGGCTCCGGATAGGATTAAGGAGGTGGGATTGACCTTATCGAGACCGGCGTATTTGGGGGCTGTGCCATGGGTAGCTTCAAAGACGGCCAGATCGTCTCCGATATTGGCGCCCGGGGCTAAGCCTAAGCCGCCAATCTGGCCGGCTAGGCAGTCGGAGAGATAGTCGCCGTTTAAGTTGGGCATAGCCAAAACCGAATACTCTTCGGGCCGCAGTAAGGTCTGCATAAACATGTTGTCAGCTATGCGGTTATTGATGACCAGAAGATTTTGTTTTTCTTGTTGGCTTAAGCTGAGTTTTTCCTCCGGGATAGTGAACCCTTCAAATTCTTCAGCCGCCACCTCGTAACCCCAAGCCCTAAAAGCCCCTTCGGTAAACTTCATGATATTGCCCTTGTGGACCAAGGTTAAGGTAGGTCTCTTTTCCCTTAGGGCCCACTTGATGGCCATGCGAACTAATCTTTTGGAGCCGTAAGCGCTCATGGGCTTTAAGCCAATGGCCGAGCCCTCGCGTATCTTAGCATTAAGCTCTAAATGGGCAAAATTTATGAGCGAATTGGCTTCATTTGATCCGGCTGGCCACTCGAGACCGGCGTAGACGTCTTCGGTGTTTTCCCGGAAAATTATCATGTCTATCTTTTCCGGGTGCTTAACCGGGCTAGGAACTCCTTCAATCCATTTGATGGGCCGTATGCAGGCGTAGAGATCTAAGGCCTGGCGAATGGCCACGTTTAGGCTGCGGATGCCGCCCCCGACCGGGGTGGCTAGCGGGCCCTTTAGGCTTACGCGGTATTTTTTTAATTGCTCTAAGGTCTCAATGGGTAAGTAAGAGCCGGTAGCCTTAAAGGCCGCTTCGCCAGCTAAAACCGGGATAAAGTTTATTTTTTTTCCAATAAGATTGGCCGCCTTTTGTAAGACGCCTTCAGAGGCCTTCCAGATATCGGGACCAACGCCGTCGCCGGCGATGAAGGGGATGGTAACTTCATTTAGAGAATTTTCAAGCGGAGATTTTTCAATATTTTGACTATCAGAGGCTAAAGGCGTTTCCATGGTTGTATCCAATAACTTTGCTTATTTAAATTTATTTATTTGGGCAGACACAAGAGGACAAAAAAGGTCAGTGAGGCGATTTCCCCGATCTCCAGAGAGGCCCCCAAGAGATCGCCGGTGACCCCACCTAGGGATTTATGCCAAATGGGAATTAAGATTAGGCTAAAAAGTAAGACCAAAAGGGAGGTCAAAAAGGTACTGGCGCCAAAGATGAGAGAAATTAGGGTGGTCGTGAGGATAGCTAAAAATAGCTCGCGAAAACAGCTGTACTCAACCATATTAAAGCCTAGACCCGGGCCGGGTCTGGCGTTTTTTGATAAAACGGCTACCACCGAAGCCGTCACCCGGCCCCATATGGGGTAGAGAAATATGGCCGTGGCGGCTATGGGGTATGGCGAGATAAGGGTAATAAAGGAAATTTTAAGTATTATGTCCAAGACCACCGCCGTCACCCCGAAGGTCCCCAAGTGGCTGTCCTTTAAAATTTCAAATCTCTTTTCTAAAGGCTTGTGGGACAAAAGGGCGTCAGCGGTATCGGCCACGCCGTCTAAGTGGAAACCCCGAGTTAAGATGACCTGGAAGGCCACTATAAAGACGGCGGTAATGGGGTCGGGTAGGCCTAAATTTTGCCAGAACCAAAAAGCTAAAACCGAAAAAGCGCCCAAGACCACGCCGACCAGCGGGTAATAACCTGGGAATCTTCCCATATCAACAACGGTCAGTTGGCTCTTAGGGCTGACCGGTAGAATGGTTAAAAAGGCCAGGGAATGACGAAAAATTTTAAACATCGAAAGCTAAAGTTCCTAAGTGGGATGGAATTTTGTGGGGGTAAAGTCCTGGAAAAATTAGTGAAAATAGTCGGGCCAATCCCGTCAAGTTCGATGATTATAGCACAATCGAACGTAGGCTCCCAGAGCCCTAAAAGGTGTTTGTCATGGGCCCCATAAAAAAAGACTTGAATAATTTCTCTCTTTAATGTAAGTAATTTCCGACAGACTGTAACTGGCCGAGGCGACTTTGGTCGGTATTATTTTTTAAAACTTTTTTACATTTTTTCTTTCTTTTCTTGCCTTTCTTCTTTTTTAATTTTTATAACTGGCTTTGTTGGCCGTAATCCTGTTGGGGCGCCTGAGCGGGGCCCGAGCAACCTAGGAGGCTGAGGTGGATCTACATGCCCTAAAATATTCTCCCGAACATCTTTGGGTTAGGTTGGACGATGACAACCACGCAACCATAGGCTTGACTGAAGAAGCCTTACGGGACTTTGATGAGGTGACCAAAATCCGATTGCCCGCAGAAGGTGATGACTATTCCAAAGACGATCCCTTTGGCCGTCTGTCGGTCGGACACGGTTCCGGCCTTAAGCTCTTCGCTCCCTTTAGCGGGGAAGTGTTGATGGTTAACGAAGATGTTTTAGACTCCCCTGAGGAGATCATGGAAGATCCCTACGAGGCCGGTTGGCTCCTTCGCATGTCCATTCATTCCATGTCCGAGTACGATAACCTCATGACGCGCGATGAATACGATGACTTCATTCTCGAAGACTTCCAAGATGACGACGAGGAAGATGACGAAGACGATGATTTTTCCGACGACGATGACGAAGATGAGGACGAAGAAGATGAAGAAGATCTCTTCGATGATGACGATGACGAGGATTACTAGGAATAGAGATAGGTAAGCTTAAGTAAGAGAGCCGGAAAAAAGCCTGTGGCTTTTTTCCGGCTCTCTTACTTTATGCTCAAGAACGCAAAGTCGCAAGATCGTACGCTCGCGCTGCTGGCGTCAAAATGAGATCAAGCTCGCAATCGCGGGTTCGTTCGGTAGACCGAATGTCCAAGAACGCAAGCTCGCGCGCGCGCGCTGCTGGCGACCGAACGCGCTTAAGATTACTGCCTCACGTTTC
>JAITJB010000161.1 GCA_031279155.1 Deltaproteobacteria bacterium
TATTTTGGTCACGGCTTAAACGTGGATCTGGCCTTCTTTTACTCAAGCTTAGATCAACCTTTTTACGACGCCTCCACCAACGTTCCTCACCCTAGTGGTCGGACTTACACTCAGACCGTCAACGCCTATAGGGCCAAAAACTATGGGGCTGAGCTGTTTGTCTCCTACGACATCCAAAACTTATATTTAACGCCCTATGTCTCAGTTACGACCATGAGATATGAGCGCGAGGTAACCCCGGGTAACACGACCAAAGATACCGGCGTACCTAAGCATTGGGGCGTAGCTGGCCTTAGGTTCTCCAAGGAATTTGGCGGTAACATGAGGCTTTTCTCCGACGCCTCCGTCACCTGGTCCGAAGGTCACCGAAACATCGACTATGCCACCTTAAGTAGCGCCGCCGGAACCAACATCGTCTACTCTTCGGGCTTTAAAGCCGATCTGACCGTGGGCGCCGAATACGGTCAGGACCACCGCCTGAGGGCCTCGCTGAGCTTTAAAAACATCGGAGATAAGCCCTTTGAGCCCTGGGGCTACTATCAACCAGGCTTCCACGTAGTGGGAAGTCTGTCCTATGAGTTTTAAAGCGGCTTTAGTCATCTTGTTTCTCGCCTGGCCTTGCGCGGGAGTATCTTGGGCCGGGGCTCCGGTTGAAGCTATAGAGGTTATGGCCAAAGCCCCGGCCCTGGTAATGGCCGAGGCCTCGGTTGCAACCCCTAAGGCTCCGGCTGATTTGAAATTAGCCTGGTGGAGTCTGGTCAAAAGTGAGCATTCTCCCTTTGGGCCCTACGATTACTTCTCAGCTAGGCTTTTTAGGTTGACTGGACCTAACGGGCCCCTAGGTCCAGCTGATACCGAAAATTCAGAAAAACCTTATCCCCCGGACCATGAGGGTCCGGGGGAGGCGATAGCGAGAAAACTTGATGACCGACAAAACGACCCCCAATATGACCAAAAAGTTGACCAAGAAGGCGGCCAAAAAGGCGACCAAGATGGCTTGATCTCTCATAAAAATCTAATCGCTAGTCCCCTTAGGCCAAACTCCCTTCAGGTAGTGCTCAAAAAGTCTGACCTAACCCTGATGGGCCACCGCCCGGTGGCGGCAGGCGAGCCGGTTTATATTGAGGCTTCGCCCTTAGTCCACGATGGCGCCTGGTATGTCTTCATTAAGGCCGACAGTCAATGCGTTATCGATGTGCTCTCTAGCCTGGTCATAGGGGGTAATACTGTTTACGCCCAGACTAAGGCGTCCTTATATCCGCCTAAAGCCGTTTCTAACTCGCCGCCTCTAAAATTAGATAGGGTAAACTGGCCGATTTTAACGGTTAAAAGCCCGGCTAGAGCGGCCTTCAGGATGCTAGCCGGATCTAAACTTATTCTTGAGGCCAAAGATTACCGCCAAGAGAGCCTTATGGTTTTAGATTACGGAAGTTTTAATAAGCTTTCGGTAAATGACTCTGATCTAATTGAATACTTTGTCTCCGATGACCCGCTTTTAAACCTCTCTGGCTATTCGAAAAGTAAAGAAATTGTCCTCTTTAGCCTTCTTAGGCCCAAAGGGCGGGAGGCTCAAAACCCGGTCTTAGTTAGCTTTAGCTTTGAGGTCTTCCGAAATCAGGCTATCCACGCTTCCCAAAAGGGCGCTGTCTGGCTTTTTATTGTGACCGTGGTTTTAGCTTTTCTTTTGACATTAGTTTACCGCCGGAGGTTTGGCCTTGACGATTAGAATGCTAAGACTCATCAGCCAACACGTTTTTTTCTTTATCCTAACCTTTTCCGGTCGCCTAGGCATCTCGCTAGGGCCGTCGCTACCCTGCCTGAGCTGCCCATATGTAACTGGCTGCGGCGGCGTTTGTTATCTTAGGATGCTTCAGAGCCCCATGGGCGGCCTAGGCATGAACCTGGCCGTCCTTTTTACCCAAAGAGGCCTTCAGGCGCTGGCGGCTTTTGGGCTCTTTGTAGTTCTAGTAGCCCTTTTCGGTCAAAGCTGGTGCGGCTGGACCTGCCCCTTTGGATTACTCCAAGATTATGCCGCTAGACTAAGAAACAAGCTGAGGATTAGGGAAGCAATCTTAAGCGATCGGGCCATGTTTACGATTAAGATATTTAAGTGCATTTTTTTTGTATACTTACTAATCATCCCGGTTTTAATTACCTTAGGTCTGGCCCACAGCGATCTGACGCTACCTTATTGCGCCATCTGCCCGGTTAAGCTCATCATGCCGCTTATAACCGGCGACCCCACTTACCTTAATCTCGATTTCACCAATAGCGTTCTTTTAACCGAAAGCGTCGTCTTAATCGTCTTTTCAGGTCTGGTCTTAGTCGGGATGTTTTTTAAGACCAGGTTCTTTTGTCTCATCTGCCCGATGTCCCTTTTGATAAGCTTATTTAGGCCGATATTTCTCCTAAGGCTAATTAAGGAACCCGCAGCCTGCTTGGGCTGCGGCAACTGCCGAAGGGTCTGCCCAACTACCATCGATAAGAGCGCGCCTTTATCTAACGATCTAAAGCTAAGCACCAAACATATAGACGCCGTAAGAGGGTTTGCGAAAAGCTGTCAGGGGTGTTTTAACTGCGCCCAGTGCTGCTCTACGGAAGGCTCTTTAGGCATAAAATTTGGTCCCAAGGTGATTTTCCGCGCTTCTAGAAGCTACGCGGCCAAGCTTTTAAAAAGAAAATCCTTCCATTAGACGTTTACTTAGAAAATTTAGGTCAAAGCCAAAGAAAGAAAGCCAGAAAGCCAGGAAAGAAACGATGCCCTCTAATATCCCCCAAGCCCCATCAAATGCTATACTGAGGCTTCAAGCCAGGCGTGATAAGATTTCCCAGCTAGCGGCAAACGAAATAAAAACCAAGATAGAGAGCCTTAAAGCTAGGCCGGATTATAAAATAGAATACAGCTATTTTTTAGATCTCTTAAGTGCGCCCCTAGCCTCGCGTTTAGCTGCCATCAATAAACCCGCTGTTGCCTTCCTCTGCCAAGTTGCGCCCCTAGAACTCATTGAGGCCCATGGTCTCCACCCCTATAGGCTTTTTGGCGGCCACCACGCTTCCGAAAGGCTTTCAGCTCCAAACCTACCGGCCGTTATGTGCCCCATGCTGCGATCGCTTTTAGGCCATCTCATGACCTTGGACTTAGGTGGTGACGATAGTTTTAAGGCCCTAATAATTCCCACCATGTGCGATTGGACAGTTAAGTTTGATTCTCTCTCTAACCTCTGCGGCCTTAAGCTCCCCAAGGTCCACCTGATGGACCCTTCTAGAGTTAAAAACAGCCCCCAGGCCCCTAAAAGGTGGCTAGGAGAGACATCTAGCCTCAATAAGTTTTTGGAAAGCTTATCTGGCCGCAAAATCGGGCCCCGCGAGTTATCGCGGGCCATCGAAACTTACCAAGAGGCTTATTTGGGCTTTTCGCAGCTAATCGATCTGAAGCGAAAATTGCGCCTTCCCCAAATCTGGTTTTCGGTCATAGCCTCATCTTTTTATCTCGATACCGTTCAAAACTGGACCAAAGCCGTTAAAGGCCTCTTAGCCGCCTTGTGCCTTAAAGATAAAATTGAAACTAATGACGGCCATAATAAAAAAAGCCAAAACGTCTTTTTGGCCGGATCGCCTATTTTTTTTCCCAATTTTAAAATGCTCGATCTTCTTGAAGAAGCAGGTCTTATGGTAGTCATAGACGATCTTTGCTCTTCGGAAAGACTACTACCTGGGCCAGTTTTTATAACTGACCACTCATTTTACGGCTTACTTACGGCCCTTAGTCAGCGCTACCATCTCGGCTGCTTGTGCCCGACCTTCGCCGACCACCACCATGCCGTAAATAAATTCACCAATATTTTCATAAACCCCATTTTTAAGGGGATTATCTTCCACGTCCTTAAGGGCTGTCACCTCTTCGATCTCAAGAGCTTAGCCGTGGAACCCAACGTCAAAGAGCTAGGGATAAAATTTCTGAGAGTGGAGACCGATTATGCCAAAGAAGACGCCAACACCCTCCTAACTAGGCTGGAAGCCTTTGGCAGCAGCCTAGGCGTCGCTTAATTGTAGCTTAGTAGTAGCTTCGTTTTGGCCTAATAGTAGTTTAGTTGGTTAGTTTAAATTATTTTAACAATAATTTATCAATACTTATCAATACTTATCAATATTTGTCAAGGGCATGTTATGATAACTATAGGCATCGATCTAGGTAGTACGGCCATTAAGATGGCCTTAGTTGACAACGGCCAATTAAGATGGTCTGGCCGCAGGCCCACGGCCCCGGGCCAAGAGCGCTTGGCCCAAGAGCTTATCGACCGGGCCATGGACGAATTAAACCTCAAAGGCTCGGATATCGAAGGAATAGCGGCCACCGGCTACGGAAAAAAGCTTTTAACCACGGCCAATAGCTTAGTTGATGAGATTTCGGCCAACGCCCTCGGCCTCCACCACTTAAGCTGCGGCCAGGGGCGGGTCATAATTAACGTGGGCGGCCAAGATCTTAAGGTCATCCGCCTCGATGCGGACGGAAAAATTGTCGATTTTCGCATGAACGATAAATGCGCCGCCGGAACTGGCCGCTTTTTTGAGCAGGTGGCCAGAATTTTAGATATCGAAGTGGAGTCTTTCGGGGCTCTGTCGGACGCTCCCGATGAGCCGGTGGAGCTAAACAGCACCTGCGCCGTCTTCGCTGAGAGCGAGATAGTATCGCTCTTGGCCCGGGGAGCTAGCCCGGCTTCGGTTATTAAGGGCTTCCACATATCTCTAGCCAGGCGCGTGGCTTCTTTGGTGGGCTCTGCGGCAGCTACGGCTAGCGACTTTGAGATCTGGCTCGACGGCGGGCCATCTCAAGATCGGGGCTTTAGGGCCGCCTTAGAAGACGAACTGATGTGTAGCGTCTCGGTTCTAAAGGCCCCGCAATACACCGTGGCCTTTGGGGCCGCCCTGTACAAAGCCTTGGATCTGGCCCTACCGAAATAAACTAGCCATCTTTGCCGTGCTTTGCTGTTTGGGCCTGTTTGGGTCGTTCTTGGGCCTGCTTGGCCCATCTTGAACTATCTTTTGCCATCTTAGGCGATTTTGGGCGATTTTAAATAATAGATTTTTCTTAAACATACTTCCGAGTCTTAGCCAAAGCGCTTGGATCACCGTTTAATTATGCAAGCGTTTTGATGCATTTTTTCTATGGTACTAGGGATGTTTTCCTTCACCCAAATTCTGTGGTATTATTTCTTAAGGACTACTTTCGATCAAGCGGTCAAGGCTTCACCTTTGCGGGAACTACAGGCCTCATCTCTAGGCTTGGCCCATAATTTCAGCTTTGGTCTCTGCTCCCTAAATCGGGATAAATATCGTTTTGACTTAAGTGTTTTTCCTATTATAGCTTTCTGGCTTTCGGGTTTTTTTGCCTTCTTGGCTCCTCAGACCAGCGAAAGGTCTTGTCGCGACAATGCAA
>JAITJB010000182.1 GCA_031279155.1 Deltaproteobacteria bacterium
CTTTATTGGCCGTGACCACGTGTTGGCCCGAGCCTAAAGCCTTAAGAACCAAGGTCTTAGCCGGCTCAATACCGCCAAATAGCTCGCAGACGACTTCGATCTGAGGGTTTCCGACCACCTCAAAGGGATCGGTTGTAAGTAAACCCTCGCTGGCCTCATATCGCCTGACCGCGCCTAGATCTCTAACCACGGCCTTAACTAATTGGACTGGCCAGCCCAGTTTTTGGGTCAGTAGTGAGCCCTCCTGGCTTAAGACTTGGGCCACGCCCGCGCCGACCGTGCCGTAGCCTAAGAGACCAATTTTAGTAATCATAGTTTCCCTGATTTTCTGGTTTTACTAGTTTTCTAGCTTTCTAGTTTTCAGTTAAAAAATCCCCAAATATCTTGAAGATTTGGTTAAACGATTCGGTGACCTCTAAGTCGTGTTTGGCTGTGGCCGGGAAGGGATCCTCGTGGCGGTAGGGGTAGGGAAAGTCAAAGACTTTAACCTCGATACCCACGTCGCGGCGGCTGCCTTCGAGGGTGTTTATGACCTCAAAGGGCGGGACGACCTCATCTTGGGCCAGGGCCATGGCCAAGACTCTAGGGGATAAGGACCGGAATTTATTTTCCCGGTAATCGATATCTAGCCTATAGTTCATAAGAGCCCGAAAATTGCGGCCAACTTCGCTCCCTCCTAAGACCTGCTCGAGCTTGGGATCGTTTCGGCGATGGCTGTCTAAATGCTCAACTAAAAAGGAATAGAGCTGAACGTTAGCTTGAGAGTCTAAAATAAATTTGGAAACCGGCGATAAGCGGTTAAAAACCGGCCCGCCGCAGAAAGTTGCAAATTTAGACTCAGAAAATAGCCCGTCCGGATCGGTCATTATGGTTATCTCAGCTAAGAGAGTGCCGATGGAGTAGGTAAAAAAATGGATCTTGGAATTGGCTTCAAAGGCCGGGTGGGCGCCCTCTCTAATCAGAGTTCCCAAATCGACTAAATCTTCATAGGACTGCAATCCCGACCAAAAAAATCTCGAGGGATCGCTATGCAAGCGGACGCTGATGGCGGCGTTAGATAGGGTAGAGCTAATAATATCAGGATATAAGCTTCGGCGGTATTGGCTGACCTTCTGCATGACCCGGTTATTGTGCCACAGAACCGGGGCCCGGTTCATGTGGAAGGCGATGGGAAAGAGGACGACGGCGTGGCCAGTGAGCTCAAATAGCCTAAGGGCCATGGGTAGGTACTTGTCCCAGTGCCGCTCGTTGAAGCCGTGGAGGAGGATGATTAAGCTCTTGGTCTTGTCAGGCGGGCCAAAAACGTGATAGCGAAACTTTCGGTTTTCGGAGATTTCCTCATCAGGCGTTGAAAAGAGACTTTTAAGCTGGCTACCGCCTGGAATGTCGGCTAAGCAAGCCGGCACGCCTGGAGTTGGGGCAAAAGAAGAAAAGGATTTTGATTTAGAAGTAAAAGTAAAGTTTCTAACTATAGTAGAACCATTAAGATCTATTTTATCTATATCGTAATTGATGGTATCTTTAAGTTTTTCAAAACCGGCCATGTAGCTGGTCAGATAGCTTATGGGCGCCGAACTTTTATTGTAATCACTTTTAGACTCACTTTGGCAATCACTATTGGACATTTCGCAGTTATTGGGTAAGTCGTCACTCTCGGCTAAGGGGCTTTTAGGGCTACAATTACTCGGGGTTTCGCTCATTTTAAGGAACCTTACTTTACTTTGATGACAGCCGGGCAACCGAGTTTAGCTAGAAGTGACCTCAATAAGGCTCAATAAGGCTAAATTAGGCTAAACTAAGCTAACCTAGGGCTGGACCATGGCTTGACATGGCTTGACGTTGGCTTGACGTGGACCAGACGTGGGCTAGACAGCGCTAGACGGGCTGACCGGTTATAGTTTTCGGACTAGATCTAATCGGCAAATAATCAGGGGACAGTCAAAGTCAAATGCAGGGGTTCGGGGCTGAGATCGCGGTTTAGGCCTCGGTACAGAGGGTCGCGGTAGCGGGCAAAGGACTGGCGAGCGTCGAGATCCCATTGGTAGGTTTGACCCGTGGTCTTTAAGGTCACCAAGAGATCCACCGGGTATTCTACGACCACGTCGCCGGTCTTTAAGGCGCTCTTATCGTAGACGGCCACGGTGGATACAGAAATAGTCAATTGGCCATTAGAATCAGTGAGCCCCTGGCCATCAATCGGGCTCTTGACCGCGCCCGGGCTAGTCATGGCCACGGTAACGCTCTGGTGGGCAAGAGGGGAAAAATCGCTCTCCCGCTCAAAAGTAAGGATAAGCAGCCGCCCGTGGCCTGTCGGGGCTTCTAAGCCCGACAGGCCATTTTCAAATCGCTGAGGGTAAGAGCAGCCTGAGAAAATAAATAATAAAAAAACTAACAATCCCAAAAGGAGAGAATAATTACTCAGGCTATTAGTTTTAAAAGGCAAGAGCCGCATCATAGTCACTGTCGCTATTTTTGGCGTAATCGCTGCGTCCCCGGCGGTTTGAGCGGCGGGAGCGGTTAAATTTAGAGTCGTGACTATTGGCTTTAGACTCGTGATTATGTGGCGGACGGTTATCGTTGTTATGGTTATTATGGCTATTATGGCTGTTATGGATGGGTCGGCCGTTACCACCCTTATCAAACCCGTTCGATTGAAAATGCGGGGCCGAAGGGCGGCGCTCGACCTCATCAGGGTCGAAGGCCTCATGACCCAACTCATCTTCATAAATACCCCTGGCCACGTGTCCAGGCTTTAAGGGTTCGGTCTCTTGAGAGCGCCTTACCGGCTCCATATCAAATTGACCAGGGGGTAGGGCGGGATCGCCAGTAAGAATGAGCCTAGCTTCGTAGCGCTCTTCTAAGCGGCTAATATCGAGCCGCTTGTAATTTAATAGATAATGAGCCACGTCGGGATTGAGCTTGACCAGAAGAGAACCAAAACCACCCTTACTCATCATATGGGCGGCCTGGCGCAAAAAGCCCAATGACGCCGCTTCGCTGGTCTTAACCAAGCCCCGGCCCTGGCAGTGGGGACAGGTGATGTGGCTACCGGTCTCAATGGAGGGCCTTAGCCTCTGGCGGGTCAGTTCCAGGAGGCCAAACTTAGAAATCGAGCTAAAATCGGTCTTGGCCTTATCGACTTTAGTGGCCTCGCGAATGCGCTTTTCGATTTCTCGGCGGTGGCGCTCTTCGCGCATATCGATAAAATCGACGACCACTAAGCCGCCGAGGTCCCTTAACCTTAGCTGGCGAGCCACCTCATCGGCGGCCTCTAAGTTGGTGGTATAGGCGGTGTCTTCGAGATTATCTTCTTTGGTGCCCTTACCGCTATTGACGTCAATGGAAACAAGCGCTTCGGTCGGGGTGATGACAATTGAGCCGCCGCTTTTGAGCTTGACCTGGTTTTGGAAGATGGTGGCCAGTTGATCTTCGAGCTGATGGCGCGCGAAGATGGGCCTTTTTTCCTTGTGGTATTTAACGATTTTCTGCTGACCAGGGGCAATGTCTTTGATGTATTCGACAACTTTGGCGAAAGTTGCCTGATCGTCAACTAAGATCTCTTTAACATCTGAGGTATAGTGATCTCTTAAAATCTTAATAGCCAGGTCCTGCTCGCGGTAGATTAGGCTTGGCGCCGGGGCCTCTTGGGCCCGGCGCCTGATGTCCTCCCAGAGGTTATGGACCTGGAAGAGATCTTCGGCTAATTCTTTTTTGGTCCGATCTTGAGCCACGGTGCGGACAATGTAGCTCAGGCCGTCGGGCACGGGGAGGGAATCGGAAATCGTTCTTAAGCGGACTCTCTCGCGGTCGCTTTCAATGCGCCGGCTGATGCCTACGTTTTCGCGGCCAGGGGTTAAGACTATAAACCTACCAGCTAAAGATACGTAAGTTGTAAGCCCGGCCCCCTTGATTTGGGAGGGCTCGCGCATGACCTGGACTAAGATGTTCTGGCCCTTTCGCAAACACCGCCTGATGTCAGGGTGGCGGCCGCAGGACTCTTCGAGGAAATACTCGGGGTGAATATCAGCTAATTGAAGAAATCCATTGCGTTCGTAGCCGTAGTTGACGAAACAAGCCTGAAGACCAGGCTCGATGTTTTGGATGACCCCCTTGTAGATATTAGAAAGACTAAGTTGCTTGAGACTGGAGTCGGAATAGTACTCCTGAAGCCGCCCTTCGCTATCGAGCATGGCTACTCGGCATTCTTCGGGATCGGCGGCATTAATGATGATTTTATCCACTTCTACTCCTCTGTGGGATAAGTTCCTTGTATTTTTTTAAACTAGCCCGAGATCTTGTTGGGTGTTTTGGCTCTAGGTCTATTTTTGACCTCAGTGTGATCTCGGACTTTTAAAATTATGGACTTGATACATGAAGGCTTCCAGACGGGCCTGAGTATTGGTTTGACTCTGGCCGTCGAAGGCTAAATTAATGGCCGGCATGCCTGAGGCTTGGTCGCGCAAGTCGGAGGTAAGACCGCTGACGATCATGCCGGGCATGCAGGTAAATGGCATGACATTAACTAAGCCCTTGGCCCCGTGTTGAAAAAACTCTAAGCCTTTACCGAGCGATAAAATGGCTTCGCCCTGGAAGGCGCGGTTGAGAAAGCGCTCGCCAAAGTCGATTACTTCTGAGACCGGCGGGTCCGTGGCCCCATCGGGGAAGAAGCCTCGCCAGGCTTTAGCTAGGCGGTTTAAGTCGAGCCCCTGAATTAAGCTGGTAAGATTAAAGGCCATGGTCTTAAGCCATTTACCGACTCTTTTGGCCCGCATGGCGTTGACAAAACCTACGTAAAAGATCCATTCACTAAAGGGTGGGCAGAGGATTTCAGCGCCCAAGGCTTCTAGACGGCGGATGACCTCCTCGTTGGCAAAGCTGTTGTGGCGGACGTAAATTTCTCCGACTACCCCGACCTTAGGTTTAGAATTGAGAGATTTTAAGCGGGCCGCTTCAAAGCGTTCCCGGGCTCTAGCTAAAGCTTTAGAAATAGCTCGGAGGTTATCTTGTTCAAGAACCGCTACGACCTCAGTAAGACTATCTTGGTAGGCCTGGTCAGCTAGGCCGGGTCTAGTCTCACGAGGCCTCGTGTGAAGTAAAGCTTTTTGCAGTAAATCTACGGCCACCAAACCCCGCCAGGCGTTTCGGGATAGGGCTGTCCCACTTTTAGTCGAGCCAGCGCGGTTAAGGGCCTCATACATGCCGCCGGTCTGATCGATACTTACAACTTCTAGGCCCTCAAATCCCAGCCTCTTCATGACGAGACTAATATATCGGCTGTACTGGCCAAAGCGGCAGGGACCGTTGGAGGACGGCATAAAGAGAGCGGAGGAGGCGGGATCAAAATCTTTTTGCTTAGTTAGCTTAACGAAGTCGCCGACCGTTAGAACTAGGGGATAGCATTCTTTGCCCGAGGTCTGAGAGCGGCCCAGCTCTATGGTTTCAGCGTCAGACTCTGGCAGAGAAATAGCGTTTAGGCCGGCTGATCGGAAGACGGCGGCTATGGCCTTGGTGTGATCGCACATGGGGGGGATGTAGATAACCTGACCGCGCTTAGGACCCCGGGAAACCTTAAGGGGCTTGGCCGGGTAGCGGGGCTCGCGGCCTTGCCTAGCAATTCTGGCCTTGCGGGCTTTTAAGGAATCTAGGAAGGCTTCTAAGCGGGTAACGGCCCCCACGTCGGAAGAGTGCTCGTCGATTTCAATTTCCAGAAAAGGTTTTTTGCCCAATAGATGCTTAAAAAAATGCAAAATAAAAGAGTCTGGACCGCAGCCGAAGTTGGAGATGTAGAGTCCCTCTAAGCGGTCGTCAGCCGAGATGGCGGTAGCGGCGGCTGTTATCTTCTGACCGTAGCGCCAATAGTGAGACATGGGTTCATCATGGGTGGAATCTAAGGGCAGTAAATCCATGGGCAGAGCTAAGATGCCCAAGTCTGCAATTTTCTGGTTAAGCCTTAAATTTAGGCCTGGATCAAAGCCGTTGTAGGGTCGGCCTACGACGACCATGGCCAGATCGTCGGGTCCTAGGGTAGCTAGGATCTCTCGACCTTTGTCTTGAAGGGTTTTTTGGAAAGATTCTAAGGCTTTTAGGGCCAGAGGTATGGCCGCTTTTACTTGTGAGGCGGATATTGACGCTTTAGCGGCAATATCGATTAGCGAGTTAGTTAGAGATTTTTCTCCCTCGCTAAAGAAGACCGGCCCGGTCAAAAAGAGAGGCTCTTTAAGATCTAAGGCCGAAGAGGCCGTAAAGGCCAGGGTTTGGGCGTAGGGACAGGCGGCGTTGTCCGGGGCCCCTTGGTTAGCTGAGGCCGGCATGTTGACCATGGAAGGCAGAAAAATGTGATCTACATTTTTACTTTTGAGATCTAAAATGTGGCCGTGGGCGGCTTTGATGGGGAAGCAAAAGTCCGATTCCGTCCGCTCGCAGCCTTGGTGGATGATGGTTTTGTTGGTTGGCGATGACCAGATTGGCTCAAAACCTAAGGCCGCCCAAAAGACCGACCAGAAGGGCCCGAGCTCGGCAAAAAACATGGTTCTGATTAAGCCAATTTTAGGGCGGGATTCTTGGCTTTCGGTCGATAGGATTTGGGCTAACTCCGGGGGATTGAAGCAAGCTTGGGATCTAAAGGCAAATAGATCCGGAAAGCGAGATGTCTTGGCCGCCCTGGCCCCATCTTCTTCGTAGCGGTCGCAGCGCGACCCGTAGAAAAATGGCCGTCCGCCCTCGACGGTAACCTTTCTTATCTCGCAGCGGTTGGCGCAGTGACGGCATTCAAAGCTCTTGATCTGGTAGCCCCGGCGGGTTAGATCAAAACCCACGAAGCTTGATTTTTCCCAAGTGCGCCTGTCTCTAGCGATCATAGCCGCCCCGACCGCCCCGGTGACGTCAGCGTTATCCGGGACGGTAACAGATCTGCCGAGCTTAGAGGCGAAAGCTGCGGCCACGCCTTGATTAAAACTCGTCCCACCTTGGAAAAAAATGTTTTGGCCAATGTGTCTAGTTTCAACTACGCGGCCTAAGTAGTTAGCTACGATGCCGTGGCAGAGACCGGCAGTTAGATCTTTTAAGTCAACGCCATTTTGCTGGTGGTGAACGAGATCGCTTTCCATAAAGACCGTACAGCGCTCGCCTAAGGCTACGGGCCCTTTAGCTGAAAGAGCTAATTCCCCAAATTCGCCTTTGATTTCTAAGCCCAATTTATCGGCTTGTTCTTCTAAAAACGAACCCGTTCCAGCGGCGCAGGCCTTATTCATCATGAAGTCTACGATGACGCCGTCTTGGATAGAAATATACTTAGAATCTTGGCCGCCAATTTCAAAAATAGTATCGACTGCCGGATCGATGGCTACAGCGGCCGTAGCCTGGGCGGTTATCTCATTTACGGTCATATCGGCGCCAAGGTAGTCGGCCGTTAAGTACCGTCCAGAACCTGTGGCGCAGGCCCCTAAGACATTGGCTTTACCATCAACTTCGGGGCAGATGGCGGCAAATCCCTTGGCAATGGCTTCCAATGGCCTTCCAGCTGTTGGTAGATACTGCCTAGCCACCAAGCGGCCTTGGGGGGTAACTAAGGCCACGTTAGTTGAAACCGATCCCACGTCAACGCCAATGTAGACGTCAACAGGATCCTTATGGCTTACCTTTGACCAATCAAACTCTGCCGTCTTAGGGGAGCGAGTGGGCCGGACGAGGGGAGGGAGGCGTGTGGGGTTGGAGTGAGCGTCTCGGGTGAAGGCCGTTAATTTATCGAGCTTAATTCCGGTAGGTTGGTTAGCATTAATTCTATTTTTAAGTTTATCTCTAACATTATCTTGAACAATATCTTTGGCAACATCTCTAACCTCTGACACAATAACCTCCGCCGCCCCGGCGGCGGCGAAGACTAAGTGGTGGGGCGGAATGTTTAGGCCGCTATCGTCGAGCTCTAAGATCTCTTTGAGGGCCCTGGCTAAGCCAGGGTTTTTGGCCACCCCGCCCACAAATAAGACCGGCGGGGTCAGCGGTCGGCCCTTGGCCAGACCGCTTTTTAAGTTTCTGGCCATGGCCAGACATAAGCCGTAGATTATCTCGTAGTCAGGCGTAGCCGATTGCTGCAGATGGATCATGTCGCTTTTGGCGAAAACGCTACACCTACCGGCCACCCTCGGCGGGACCTGGCTATCTAAAGCCAATTGCCCAAAGCGGCTGATGTCATAGCCTAGCCTATGGGCCTGTTGATCTAAAAAAGAACCTGTTCCAGCCGCGCATATGGCGTTCATGGCAAAATCAGATAGGATTAAGCCGAGCTGCGGATCTTGACCAAACCACAAGAGCTTGGTGTCTTCGCCGCCAATATCAATGAGGTTTTTGGTGTCAGGGGAATACCTGCGGGCAGCTAATGTGAGGGCCATGATCTCGCCCACGGCTTGGCCGCCCAAAAGCTCAGCTAAGCGCCCGGCTGAAACTCCGGTGACCCCTGGGGCGTGGATGGAAGCTGGATCGTAACTTTTAAAAAGATCTTCAAGACAAGATAGAGCGGTAGCGTACGGCCGGCCATGATGGCGAGCATAGATATCGGCAAGTAGTCGACCAGAGCCATCTAAAAGGGCTAGCTTGACACTTATAGAACCCGCATCCAGACCTAAAAACAAGTCGGATTCAAAGCCAGGGTTTAATGGCATTGCATGGAAATCCTTAATTGGAGAGACTATTTATCGATTTTATCGGTTTCGATCGATTCGTATCGCGATACGATCGCGTCTCTTTTTGTGATTTTATAAATCCGGGTAGCCGCAGAGGGCCGGGGACCTGATAGATCCACCGCTGGCGACAGGCGCCAGTCCGGGTGCTGTCCGCCGCCGCATAAAGGCGGGGGCAGTAGGGGAGGCGTGAGGGCGGTCGGCCCGGAGTAAAAGATTGGAAAAACACAGGCTCGCTCAAGTTTATAGTTCGCGTCGATATTAAGAGCTGATTTACTATCCGAAAACACTATAGAAAAACGAACGGAGCCTCGTTTTCTTGGCCTATAGTAACATATTTCGGAGAGAATTGATATAATAATTAAGTGGCCTATTTAAGACAGTCAAAATTTTTTTGGGCCCATATGCCTATCGGGAGTTTTTTATAAAGCCTAGGCGCTTTAATCAGGAGAATACTACCATGAAAGCCTTTACGGTTTTAACCTCTAAGGCGGTCGCCATTGACCAACCTAACATTGATACCGATCTGCTAATTCCTAAACAGTTTCTCACCCGCATTGACCGAAGCGGCTACGGTCCTTTTCTCTTCTACGATCTAAGATTTGACGATAATGGCCAGGAGAACGAGGGCTTTATTTTAAATCGCCCTGAAGGCCAAAAAGCCCAAATCCTTTTGGCCAGAGAGAATTTTGGCTGCGGATCCAGCCGCGAACACGCGGTCTGGGCTCTCGATGGCTTTGGCTTTCGGGTGGTTATCGCCCCAAGCTTTGGCGATATATTTTACAATAATTCCCTGTCCCAAGGCTTACTTTTAATTAAGCTGCCCCCGAGCTCTTTTGAGCCCTTAATAAAAAGGGTCTTAGAAACCCAGGGTTTGGAGCTCACAGTCGATCTAAAAGCCCAAACTATCACCACGCCCGATAGCCAGGTAATCCCCTTTGAGATCGATAGCCTCAGGCGGGAGAAGTACCTCCAAGGGCTAGACGCCATTGGCCTAACCTTAAGGCACGAGGAGGCTATTTTAGCTTACGAGAAAGCTCATGCCAAGCCCTGGCAAGCCAGCCTGCCGACGGGCAAAAACTAGATTAAAAAAGACCTATAAGTACTATTATATGAATGATTTAACGCAGCCAAGGCTACCAAAAGATGCTGTTATTTTAGAAGAAAATGACAAGGTCTTACTTTTAATTCCTTCTAAACCAGATTGGGTAACTGTCAATAAGAATGCCGCCATACTATTATCTTTGTGCGACGGAAATCATTCGATCTCTGACATTAAAAACCTACTCAATGATCATCCTTATAAACAAGAAGCTTTTGATTTAATTGAAAAGTTAGAGCAAAGAAGCTTCTTTTCTGAATCTAGAAGGCCAGAATTTAAAATTAGACATCTTAAAAATGTCCATTTAAATATATCAGATGCTTGCAACTTAAAATGTCTCTATTGTTACGCTAGCGATCGTCAGCGGCCTGGCGCCGACAACAATGGCACCGGCAGCCATAGCCCTGACAGTCATAGCCCCGACAGCCATGGCAACGACAATAATAGCCTCAACCATAAAGCTCTTTTATCGCTATCAGATTATCATAATTTAATTGATGAAATTTACGATTTCTCACCAAATATTGCCATTACCATTACGGGCGGTGAGCCTCTTTTAAATAAAGACGCCTTTAAAATTGGAGAATATTGTAAAAATAAAGGCTTTTATGTTTACATTCTAACAAACGGAACTTTTATAGATAAAAATAATATCGAAAAGGTCAAAGCCTCTTTTGACCATGTCAAGATTTCCATTGACTCCTGGAATGAAAAAATTCATGATCACTTAAGGGGCCCGGGAGCTTACGCTAAAGTTGTCAACTCCGCTAATTTACTAGAAGAATATCAAGTTGAGTTCACGGTGGCGACCACGCTGACTTCTTATAATCTGGTAGATATTCAACAGTTAGTCGATAAATTTGGGGCCAAACTTACCTTTCAGCCTCTTTTTTGCGCGGGCGACGGCAAGAATATTTTTGATAAATATAGATTATCCGGTCATGACTACTACTATGCTCTAAAAAGTCTAAATAATGTTCAGCCTTTTTCTGATATATACGGTTACTTAGAGCAACAGAGAAATAACCCCTCGCCGCGCTGTGCCGTGGGGGATTCGGAAATCAGCGTTTCAGCCTATGGTGATGTCTACCCATGCCATATGCTCCACCATAAGCAATTTTATTCAGGAAATATAAAAGAAGATTCTTTTAAAAATATTTATTTAAATTCTAGCGTCTTACAAGATGTTAGAAAGTTATCAATTTCTACTAGAGAAGTTTGCTCAGCTTGTCCCATAAGATTTCTGTGCTGCGGCGGTTGCTGGGCCAGATCATTTTTTGAACACGGCCATTTAAATATTCAAGATTCTTTTTGTGATTATGAACTATTAGCCATTAAAGATGCTCTTCTTACCAGTTAACGATAAAATTTGAGGGAAATATGTCAGATCTTTTGTCCAGGCGTAATTTTTTAAAGTTTGGCTTTGCCTCCATTGCTGCTCTGGCCGCCAGCTCAGTTACGGTGGTCTTTGATAAAACAACCGGCTTTACGGCCAATACAGATCAAAATAATTTTACATTGGGAGTATCTAAGGCTATGGCCAAATGCGGCTGGACCATAGATTGTGGCGGCGGCGGAGGCATGTGCGGTAAAACCATAGAGTGCGCTGGCGGCGGCGGGGTCTGCGGTAAAACCGTAGATTGTGGCGGCAGCGGCGGAACGGGCATGTGCGGCAAAACCGTCGACTGCGGCGGCGGGGGCTCAGGCAGCAAAGGCAAGGGAGTCTGCGGCAGAACTGTCGATTGCGCTGGCGGCGGCGGGATATGCGGCAAAACCGTCGATTGCGGCGGCGGCGGAGGCGTGTGCGGTCAAACCGTTGACTGCGCTGGCGGCGGCGGCAAATGCGGCCGAACCGTTGATTGCGGCGGTTCTTAAGTCTTGGAGCGCTTTATTTTTGGCCGGCTAAAATTTGAGCGGCCATCTTGGGATCTTGGGCCCCGGCGATAGCTGAGATAACGGCTAAGCCTGTGAAACCAAAGGAGCGAATTTTCTGGCAGTTTTCTAAATTTATGCCGCCGATACCAACTGTTAAGGCCCCTGTTTTGATGATGGCGTCAATTTCGCTATTTTCGATAACCTCAGCTTCGGTTTTGCTGTCGGTTGAGATTATGGCCCCTAACCCTAAATAATCGGCCCCGGCTTCTATAGCCTCATTGGCTTGACTTAGATTGGCAACTGATACGCCTAAGATCATCGATTTGGGGAGAATTTCCCGGGCAGCTAATGCCGGCAGATCGTTTTGGCCCAAGTGGACGCCGTCAGCCTTAACGGCAAGGGCGATATCGGGGCGATCGTTAATGATAAATAGTCGTTCTCTGGCCCGGCAAAAGGGAACTAATTGAAGGGCTAAATTATAAAAATCCCGAGCGTAGGCTGATTTTTCCCTGAGCTGTAAGGTTGTCACCCCGCCGCTAAAAGCTAACTCACATAATTCAAAGATTGTTCGCGGCCTGGCCTCTTGTTGGCTGATGACCAGGGTCAGGTTTAGGGCGGCTAATAGATCAGTTTGGCTAATCAAAATAAAAACCTAAATTTTTTTTGGTAGTTTTTAAATTAGGCCAGAATTAGGCCAGAAGTCAGGCAAGAATTCTAGCGAGCTCTCTAGCAAGCTCTCTAGGCAAGATCCCTAGGGGTTATCTGGGCGATTTGATCGAATAAGAGGGTTTTATAGGCGCCTAAAGATTTATCTGAGCCTTTTAAGCCCAAATGCGCCCTCTCGCCGGCCAAGGCCAGGTGCCAAAGGGCGGCGGCAGTTGCGGCCAAGGGATTATCAGGCGAGGCTGCCACGTAAGCCCCGGTGATGGCCGTAAGTAAGCAGCCCGTCCCGGTGAGCTTGGTCATGAGCTCATGGCCGCCTTCGATCTTCATGGTTTCATTTCCATCGGTTACGATGTCAGTTGGGCCGGTCACGGCTACGACAACCCCCAGGGAAGCGGCCAAAATCTTAGCTTTTTCAACCATGACCTCGAAGTTAGAAGCGGCAATGGAATCTACCCCCTTCTGACCAGGGGAGGCCCCGCAAAGAGCCAGGATTTCTGAGGCGTTACCCCTAATAACCGAAGCCTTACTGGAAAACTTATTGGCTGCCGTTAGCCGCCTGGGCGTTGCTCCGGCCCCAACGGGATCTAAAATTATCGGTATGCCCTTAAATTTGGCCCGTTCTATGGCTGAATCCATAACTATTTCTTGGGCCTCTGAGATGGTACCGATATTTACGACTAAAGCTGAGGCTATGGCCGCTAAGTCAGCGGCGTCGGCTTTGTCGTCACTCATGACCGGCGAAGCGCCGATGGCCAGTAAGGCGTTGGCGCAATCTGTAATGGTAACTAGGTTAGTTAGGCACAAAATTAAAGGCGATTGTTTCTGAACTCTAATAAGATACTGGCTGTAATCAGGCGTTTTCACGATTTTTTACTTCCGTGTAGTTGTAAAAGTGATAGAAATGATTTAGAGGCCCTGGACCGCGACCTAACTTAATGGAAGTTGCCAGGGCGCCGGCGACAAAGAGTTTAGCTAATTTTACGGCCTCTTCCAAGCTCTCGCCTCTAGCCATGGCCGAAGCTATGGCCGAGGATAGCGTACAGCCCGTACCGTGGTTGTTGGAGGTCTGGACCCTTTTAGTCGATATCCAGGTCGGTCCTTTGGGGCCTAAAAAAAGATCTCTGGCGTCTGGCCCATGGGCGTGCCCGCCCTTAATTAAAACCCCGTTGGCCCCTAGTTCGGCTATCTTTTCGGCGGCCAGGACGTAGTCGGATTCTAGCGAAATATCTACCCCGGAAAGTGCTCTGGCTTCCGGTAGATTTGGCGTAACTAAGGTGGTCAGTGGAAAGAGAGTCACTAAGGCTTCAATGGCATCTTGGTCAATAAAGGTGTGGCCAGTAGCGCTGACCATGACCGGATCTAAGATAACCGGCGGCCTTAAGGGTAAGTCCTCCAGAAAGGCGGCCACAGCTTTAGTGTTAGCTGCGTTACCTAAGAGGCCGATTTTAATGGCGTCCACCCCGATGTCATCGAAGACGGCCTTAAGCTGCAGAGTCACTAACTGAGGGGAGACTAGTTCCAGGCCGGTTACGGCCACGGTATTTTGTGCGCTGACCCCGGAGATAACGCATAAGCCATAAACGCCAAAGGCGGCGAAGGTCTTTAAGTCAGCTTCTATACCGGCCCCACCGCCGCTATCGGAGGTGGCGATGGTTAAAGCCTTAGTAAGGGTCAACAAGGGCACATCGCTCATGGAATAACCTCCCAGGTGGCGGCTCTATTTAGGGATTGCTCAGAAGATGTAGTAAGACCGATTAAGTAGAGCAAGTCGGCTCAAAACTGGCCAAAACTTTACCACTACCAGTCAATTATGTCTAGAAAAAAGTTGGTACAGATATTTACAAAAATTCAGTAACTAGTTCATTATTGGTTGTAAAATAGCGTTCGTTAGTTGTCTTAAGTTCCTAGATTTTGATGACTACTGACATATTATGGGAATTTCTTTTTTTCGCTCAAAGTAAACCCTGCTTTTTATATAGACGTAAGACTGGAAACCAAGTATAATTCACTAACCTTGCCCTTAGGGTGGTTTTAATACCACTTAGGGGGCGTGGTCATGCTAGGCCTGCTGGGACCCCCTGGTGGGCTAAAGAAGTTTTTACCTTAATCAGACAATACGTTCATTAGTTCAAATCGTCAGATCTTTTGTGATTTAGGCGAGCTCAACGAGGACCTTTTCTTACCTGCCTTACTCCCGATGGTTTAAGGCCAGATAACCGATTGCACCCGAAAAGACCGGGTTAGGAGGATTGAAAAATGAGCAGCGGTAAGAATTTGCCGGAACAACCCATAGTCCAAGTGCGGGAATTACTGTTTGGCGCCCAACTAAAGGACATGGAGATGCGGTTTCGGCGGCAGGAAGAACGCCTTTTAAGGGAGATAGGCGAGGTTAAGGAGTCATTGAGGAGTCGCTTAGATTCCTTGGAAAATTATATGAAAAGCGAGGTTGGTTCTCTCTTAGGTCGTCTTAAGGAAGAGCGCGACGAGCGCGAAGCGGTCATCAAAAATGAACAGCGCGATCGCCACGAGGAAGTCAAGGCCGAAACCCGCGAGCGCACCGAACAGATGGCTGCCGATCGCCGGGAGTTCCACGAGACCATGGGTAAAGAGCTACGGGAGCGCTCTGACGCCGATGCTAAGATAATCGCCGAACTTACGGCGGCCAACGAAAACTTTGAGCGCCGGGCCACCAAACTGGGCGCGACCATTGATTCTCTGGAGTGGACCTTAAGGGAATTGATTAAGAAGGAAAATAGCGAGATCAACGATAAAATCGACTCTAAGCACAACGAGGCCGTCAACGTCGTTGAGAAGACCAATTCCCAGATCCGTTCGGACATGGTCTATCGCACAGCTTTTTCGACCATGCTGACCGAAATGGTTTCTAGTCTCTCTAAGCCCTGGAATATCGATATCTCTCCGGTGCCTGAAAACGATTATTACGAAACCGAGGCCGATGCTGGCGGTCGGGACATGTCCCCGGAAGGCCAGAGCGACAATCAGGCTAACCAAGATAACCAAGGGGAGCAAAGCCAAGAGGGCTGGTAAACCACTGTGGCCCACGATTTTTTTAATAAGTCGTGGCCCTCGGAACGACCGTTTGGCCGGTCAATATTGAGACTATGGGTATTTTATCCAAATTATTTTCTAAAAATCGCCGACCCCCCTCAGAGGCTCTCGATGAAGTGGCTAAAGCGGGTCCGGATCTTTCGGAGCCGTTGGTCGCCTTGAGCGGTGAATTTGAGGCCGATCCCCTTTCGGCCTCCGATGACTTTGAGGAAAATTTAGGGGCCGACCATCCGGACGGCCTTAAGGAGGGTTCGGGCGAATTTATCCCAAAAATATTAACCGCCAATTTTGATGATTTAAACCATGATGGTTTAGGGAATGTTGATTTAGACAATGACGATTTAGGTCATGTTGATTTAGGTCATGACGACTTAGACCATGATGACGTAAACAATCCTGCCTTGGATCTACATCAAACCGATAGTGATTTGGCGGGTCAAGAATCTAACCCAAATTCCAAAATCATTGTCCTAACCGCTTCGGAACTAAACCAACTGCCAGAATTAGAAGATCAATTAGAAGAGCATCAAAGCCAAGAAGATCAAGGAGATCAAAAAGCTCAAGAAGCTCAAGAAGATAAAGAGGCTCAAGAAGAAGAGCAGGAAGTCCAAGAAACCCAAGAAGCCCAAGAAGATAAAGAAGCTCAAGAAGAAGAGCAGGGAGAGGCGCGACAATCCAATCTTGAGGAGGATTTAGAAGAGGTAGCTAAGCTAAATGGCGATGGAGCAGAGCAAGAAGACGAAGACACGCCGGTCATCTCGCGGGCCGAAGAGATTGCCGCCAAAAAACAAGCCTTCGAGGAGCAGCTCTTAGACGATCTCGATTCCCTTCTTTATCCCACATCTGGCATTAGCTTTTTAGAAGATCTCGGCTTCAAGGGCCCGGAGGCTGGTGAAAACTACGCGGCCCCCGGCTATATTCCCTTAGGTACGGCCTCGTCTGACGATCTCGACGATGAGGCTAGTGAAGCCGGAAATAACCCTCAAGATGGCAAAAGCTCTGAAGAGATCAAAAGCTCAGAAGATTTAAGCGGCCCTCAGCACTTAGAAGCAAACGGCCCAGAGGCGACAGCTGAGGCGCTCCCTTCTAAGCCTGATAATGTTGAAGCTAAAGAATCTTCTGGCCATAAGAGTTCTTTTAGCGAGGCCGATTTTTTAGATGACCTCGATAGCCTTCTGGAAGGCACTGAGCCGCCCTCTAGCAAGTCTTCTCAATCTTCGCCAGATTCCCAAGCTTCGCATTTAGCGGCCTCTACTTCCCAGCCAGGTCAATTCGCTCAATTTGCTCAAGATCAAGCTAGGCCTACGTCAGAACTAGATAGCCCAGATCTCTGGCCGCCTCTACCTGAACCTGACAGCGAGATGGATGTCCTTAGGAAGCTTTTGATGGAGCGTGAGCTGAGCCAATTGTCCTTCTTCGCCAAGCTTCTAACCGATCCCAACCAACAAGCTCATTTTATGAGTCAGGTAATTACCGAGGCTCTCTTACTTAGGAGCCAGCGCGACGATAAGCTCAATACTGTCTTGGGACCCACGGTTGAGAGAATTTTTACGGCCTCAGTCAGGCGCAACCCGGAAAACCTAGCCAACAAGATATTCCCGGTCATCGGTCCGGCCATCAGGCGGTCGATTTCTGAAACCTTTATGAGCATGCTCCAGGACATCAATTCGACCCTGGAGATGAGTTTATCGCTTAAAGGCCTTAAGTGGCGCTTAGAAGCCTTAAGAGCCAGAAAACCCTTTAGTGAGATTGTGCTTTTGCACACTCTTTTGTACCACGTCGAAGAAATCTATCTTATCCACGCCGGTAGCGGCCTGGTTTTAGACCACCTGGTCTATGAGGGCGGGGAATCGCGGGACGCCGATCTGGTGGCCGGCATGTTTACGGCCATCCAAGATTTTGTTAAAGATAGTTTTTCCGTGGCCCGGGGCGACAACTTAGATAACCTAAGATTTGGCGATAGGACCATTTTTTTGCGTAGGGCCGATCCGGTCTACATGGCGGCCATCGTTCGAGGTAATCCCCCGGCCTCCTTAACCCAAGATCTCCAAGAAGCTTTGGAGTTGATGGTCGTGGAATGCGCCGAAGCTTTAGATAACTTTAGCGGCGACGTTGAGCCTTTTCAAAGGGCTAGGAGATTTTTTGAGGACTTTTTAAAGGTCCGCTACCAGGACACCAGTAAAAAGCCCCCTTTAAGTTTAAGGCTCTTGCCGCTTATTATCATTTTTTTACTGGCCTTTTTCTTAGTGACCAATATGGTCAGTAATCGACTCCAGGAAAACTTCCAAGATAAAATTGCCGTTCAAGCCAAGGCTCTGGAGGCGGCCAAAGCCCTATCCGCTCAGGCCGATGAGGCCCGCTTCGAGCGAGCCTTAGGCATTTTAAAATCCGAGCCCGGCTTAGTGGTTACCACGGTGACCAAAGATTCTGACGGCATACTTACCGTCGTGGTCCTGCGCGATAACCTAGCCCGCGATCCCGACGAAATTTTAATTGATGAGGGCGCAATTGATCCCAAGCGCATAAGGGTTATTAGCCGGCCCTACGTGTCTTTAGACGGGAACATCGTCACCCAAAGGCTCGATGACATAATCGATCCTCTGCCGACGGTTAAGATGACCTTCGATAGCGAAGAAGGGCTTTTAACTCTTTCCGGTAGCGCCCCATTGGGTTGGATTTTGGAGGCTAGAGACAAAGCCCTGACCATTCCCGGGGTCCTTAAGCTCGATACGTCACTACTTACCGACCCCCGGACCATGGCCATGGAATCGTTGGTGGCGGCCATAAATGGGGTGGTTATCCATTTTCCGACCAATAAAGACGAGCCTGTCCCCGAGGATCGGGAACTGTTAGTTATGGCCGTGGATAATATTTCTCAGCTGGAAAAATTGGCTAGCGAGATGCAGATGAGCGTAACGCTAATAATCTATGGTCACGCTGACGCCACCGGGCAAGATCGCCGAAATTTTGAACTCAGCGAACAAAGGGCTAAAGTAGTGGCGGCCATGCTTTACGCCCGGGGATCGTCTATTCCCATCGTCAATTACGGCTTAGGCAGCCAGTTCTCCTCTGGTGTTGGTGAAGAGGGTAAGCCCGCCGTAGAAGATCCTGAGAGCCGCAAAATTGAGCTCAGGGTTAAGGTCACCCAAGGTCAATATGTAAGTTCAGATCAGGCCTTCTAACACGCCCCAAGATAGGCTACATAGGGGATTAAAGAAAATTCACTCAATAATGCAGGCGTCTGTCTAGACATTACTATGAAAGTCAGGTAAAATCTGGCAACCGACTAGAAATCGCCCAAACCGGGCCGTCGGTGATTTGCTTTTCATTTCAAGCCTCAGTGTGAGTTTTGTTTTAATTTGCAAAAACCGTTTATCGGAATACGCGATTATCTCAAAGGGCTGTAGCCATAATTTTCCGAAACTCAGGCTTTTTGCAGGTCGATCCGTTTTGGCTCTTTCAGGCTCGCGCCCACAATTGCCGTACCCAGGTCACCAGATTTTTCTTTTGGTAATTTCAAATGATTAATAAAAAAATTTGCATGCTTGGCTCATTTTCTGTGGGAAAAACTGCTTTGGTTCGGCAGTACGTGAGTTCTATTTTCTCTGATACTTATCTTTCTACAGTTGGAGTTAAGATTAGTAAAAAGACTATTACTGTCAAGGACCATGAGTTGAATCTCCTACTTTGGGATATGGAAGGCCAAGATAACTATAGCTTGGTCAATATGTCATATCTGAGAGGGGCCCATGGTCTGTTGTTCGTAGTCGACGGTACTCGGGGCGAGACTCTGACGGTGGCCCTCAAATTGAGGGTTGAATCGATGAAGATTTTGGGCTCAGCTATACCCAGCATCTTTATTATCAACAAAACTGACTTAGAGCACGAGTGGGAAATTAGCGAAAAAGTTTTGACCTCACTGGAAGCCAAGGGCGTTGTCGTCTACAAGACCAGCGCTAAAACCGGCCTAAATGTTGAGAAGATATTCGTAGCTTTAGCCGAGGCTATGGTCGAGAAAAAATCCGACCAATAGCCGGGAAGTTTATTTTTCTTGGGCCTATTGGTCTTTAAGAAAAATATAGGGGCTAGTGTTAATTTTGATGACCCGGCTATTGTCCTAGTTGATGATGGTGGGCTTACTTTTTTTGGAGTCGCCTGTGGATGATTCGCTCGGCCTGAAATTTCTTTGCAGCTTGGAATTCGCCCTTCTAAGGCGCGTACGACCCATGTCTTACGAGCTGTACGGCCTAGTGCCCACTTTTTATCCTGTTCTCTTTCCGCCCAATCCTGATGGCTCTCAATGCTGTACTCCTTGGGATTTTTCATCGATGTTGGAATACTTCCTCTTGGATGCCGAAGACTTCTTTGAGAACTCCCCGGAAATCGGCGAGAAGGTCGGCTCAGGCATCTGGCTGGAGCCAAACCCCAAGACGAACGAAGAGATGCCTTTAGTGGCCAAGGCCGTCCAGCTGGAAGGCCAACAGGTCATCACTATTCAGGTAATTAAGGAAGAGTACGCCGAAAGGGTCCGCATCCTGCGCAAAGCCCGCTTAGAGCTCATGGAGCGCCGTAAGATATCTAACGCTCTAAATTCTTTTAAGAAAAAAGCTCTTTTTGACGCCATGACCAAGCTTTACAATCGCGGCAGCTTTATGGAGATCCTCCAGGAGCAGGTTGAAAAGTTTGGGGCCTTTACCCCGACTATGGCTCTTTTTATTATTGATGTTGATAATTTTAAGAAAGTAAACGACACTTTGGGACATTTGGTCGGAGATTCTGTGCTGACCCAAGTAGCCGAGATCCTTAAGACCTCCTTAAGAAAGAACGACTATCCGGCCAGGTTTGGCGGCGATGAATTTACCGTAGTTGCCCCTGACACCAATACGGAGCAATCCCACAAGTTGGCGGAAAAGCTCAGGCACCGCATCCAGAGTCACCAGTTTAATACCGGCGAAATCCCCGTGACTATAAGTGTAGGCTATACTACTTATAGATTAGGTGAAACGGTTCAAAATTTTATCAGGCGAGCCGATAAAGCCCTCTACGACGCCAAGCAGATGGGCCGCAACGTGGTCTGCTTCCGCGATCCCTGGTTTATCGACGACGAAGAGGTCAACGCAACCGCCTAGCTTAAGAGCAGCGTTCGCGAGATCGCGAGATCACGAGATTACGAGCTCGCGAGACTACGAGATTACGAAAATAAACCCCACAAAAAAACCGCGAAACGCGGTTTTTTTGTGGGGTTTATTTTGGCGGCTGTTTTCTGGGCCTTCCGACCGGGCGCTTTGGGATCTGAGTATTATGAGGCGCCTGATTGATCTTAGGGCTCTGACGGTCTTTAGGGCTTTGACGGCTGGTCCTTGGGCTCTGCGCGCTCTTGGGGCTTTCGGAGGCCTGGGCCAGTTGATCGCCGGCTTCTTTTAAGCTTCGCTTAAAACCGTAAGTCCACATTTCTTTTTTGTCCCACAGGTAATTGGCCCAGGTCATGGCGTCGCTTAAGAGCCCAACATCAGCTGGTAGTTTGGCAAAGTTAAATTTAGGCCAGCCGCTCTGCCTTAAGCCTAGTTCCTCGCCCGGTCCCCTGAGCTTAAGATCTAGCTCAGCTAAGGCGTAGCCGTCATGGTCGCCTTGGAGGGCTTTTAAGCGGGCCCGGGTGATTTCCGTGCCTGGGCCGCTCGGTACGACTAGAAAATAAGCCTTGCCTCCGCCTCGGCCCACGCGGCCCCTAAGTTGGTGGAGCTGAGCTAAACCAAAGTACTCGGCGCCCTCCACCAGCATGATGTCAGCTGCCGGGACGTCAACTCCCACCTCAACCATGGTGGTGGCGGCTAAGATCTTAAGCTCCCCTAACCTAAAGTCTTCCATGACCTGGGAGCGAGTAGCCGGATCTAACCGACCGTGGAGAATGCCCATGGAGAGATCCGGAGCCAGATCTCTTACGGCTTTAGCCGAGCTCAAAAGATCGGGTCTTAAGTCGCTCTTTTGACTAGAGGGATCATCATCTGGCGATTGATAGGGGTCGAAGGTTTCAGAAATATCCTCCAGAGGGCCATCTAAATCAAAATTATTGTGGTCACCTTCGCTTCCGATTCTAGGGCAGATCAAAAAGCCCAGGCCGCCCTGGCGCAGGTGATCGATAAAAAACCGCCTGGCTTTAGAAATTTCCGTAAATTCATACGATATGGTTTGGGGCCTTGAGCGGCCAGGTAAAACCCCGCGCATGGAACTAAGGTCGGTATCCCCATATAAGATGCCGGCTAAGCTTCCGGGAATAGGGGTAGCCGACAAGCTTAAGAGATTAACGCCAGGGCTTTTGGCCCGCAAGGTCAGGCGCTGCTTAACGCCAAATCGATGCTGCTCATCGATTATGGCTAGACCCAAGTTACCAAAGAGGGCGGCTTCGGAGATCAAAGCTTGGGTACCTATGGTAATGGAGGGCTGGTCAGAGGCCATGATTTTTAAGACCCTACGGCGCTCAGCTGCCGGGGTGCGGCCAGTTAAGGCTAAGACCTCAAAGCCTAGCTTGGGGGCGAGAGAAGAAAAAAACATTAGATGCTGGTTAGCTAAGATCTCCGTTGGGGCCATAATGGCCGCTTGACGGCCGCAAGCTAAGGCCGCCGCGCAGGCGGCGGCGGCCACCGCCGTCTTCCCGCAGCCGACCTCGCCTTGGAGGAGGCGGTTCATGGGAGCGCTATCAGAGAGATCGGTTAGGATTTCTTCCGTAACCCTAAGCTGCTCAGAACTTGCCTTAAAGGGCAGCGATTGCCAGATTGTATCTACAGCTTCAAGCATCACCGAATCTGGCCTTCGGTTGGTTAATGTTTCTTTGGGCGGTTTAGCCGATAAAATTATTAACCGCCAAAACATCAGCTCATAGGTGGTTAAGGTCCGCCAGGCCCGGCTATTTTTTGGTTTGGGTATAAAGCCGGGCTTATCGGATGGAGGCCGGTGGATGACGCTTAATAATTGCGTGGGATCTTGTAATTTAAAGCGCTTTAAAAAATCCTCATCCATAATTTTGGGTGCGTAGGGCAGTTGGTCGAGGATTTTAGCCATCACCTGGCGGCGGGTGGCCGCAGGAATGGGCCCTTTGGGGTCGTAGACCGGGATTACGCCCATGGTTTGAGGATTACCGGGATTATCGGGGGAGATATCGGGGTGACTTAAGTTTAAGCGCCCATCGCGAAATTTGGCCTGGGCGAAAACGATCAGATTGGGATTGGCTTTTAGGTAGCTTTCAAAGTAGCTTAGGCCGCCAAACCACCAAAGGCTACATTTGTAAGGCCCCTCAATCATCTCAGCTAAGAGGTAGCGGCCAAGCGGGTCCATTTTTAGGCGAGCGATAGTTCCTTTAAATAATATATCCGCCCCTTCAGAAGCGTTAGAAGCTTGAGCGAGAGATAACATCTGGCGGCGATCTTGATAGCTTACGGGGGGAATCAGCAAGAGATCTTTATAGACAATTATGCCCTTGGCCTTTAGGGCCTGGAGCCTAATGCGCCCTATGCCGGGTAAATCGCCTATGGACCGGGTGAAGGCTGGATGTTCTGGCCAGGGTATCATCTTATCTCGATGACCGATCTTTTCCGGTCGATCTCGCGGCCCTGCCATAAGCCCAAAGCCGTTAAGGTCATCTGGCCGCGAACAAAGGGGATGGGGACCGATATTTTAGAGGCGCCGGAAACCTTACGGCGGTAAAATTCTGAGCCGTCAACTAAGATGACGATTTCATCATTTTTAGGGGAACTTTGAACTAGAGCCATAAATTTTTGGTACTTTACCGGGATACCCGGGTCAAAGGCGAAAATCTCACCGGATTTAGGGCTAATGAGATCAAAATCTAACGAGCGCCCAATTATTGAAGCGCTAGCTAGGTTATTTTGATCATTATGGTCATGGGGGCAAGAAGGACCCTGGGGCAGATTTTTGATGATGAGTTCGGTGATTACATTGGGGCAATTAGGGCCGGCTGGTAGCCCGGATATGGGGCAGAACTTTCCGGTCGTAACGCCAGGCGGGATGGGGCGGATTTTAGGGGGCTTATTTTTAACTAGTAAGTCGGCTGTTGATCGCCAAAGTTGCCCGGTACCGGTAATCCCTGAGATATTGGCCATGGGCTGAGCCTGAAAATTACCGGCCCAGACCCCGATGACATAGTCGCTGGTATAGCCTAGGCACCAGTTGTCGCGGTAGTTTTTACTGGTCCCGGTTTTAACGGCCGCCCGATAAGGCGTAGCTAGCGTTCCGCCCCAACCAAAGCCGGTAATCCTAGCTGATTGGTCAGATAAGATGTCTTCGACAATATAGGCGGCTTCTTCGCTCATGACCCTACTCGCTACCCTACTCGCTACCTTACTTGCGAGGCTATTTATTTCTCCGGCGCTTTGGGTGTTATCGGAAAGATTATCGGACAATAAAAAAACCGGCTGACGAAGTTTTCCTCCATCGGCTAAGGCCGCGTAGGCCGTAGTAAGAGATAGTAAGCTCACCTCGCCGCCGCCTAAGGCTAGGCCTAAGCCGTAATAATCAGAATCTTGCCTAAGAGAATCTAAGCCGAGATCTCTTAAGCGCTGAAGAATCTTATCTAAGCCCAAATGGAGAGTAAGATTAATGGCCGGTAGGTTTAATGAGCTGGCCAAGGCCAGCCTAGCTGAGACCGGGCCGTGGGAGGCGCCGGAATAGTTGCGGGGCTTATATAAGCCCTGTTCGGCGGGAAAGTCGGTTGTTGAATCTTCTAGAAGCGTGGCTGCCGTAATGGCCCCGCTCTCAAGGCCCAAGGCGTATATAAAGGGCTTTAAGGCCGAACCAGGCTGCCTTAGGGTGGTAACCCCATCAATCTGACCGTCGGAGGGACCAAAAAAATCAGCCGATCCCACGTAGGCTAAGACCTCCCTCTTAGGTAAGCTTAAGACGACCACGGCCACCTGATTTAAGCCTTGATTGTGAAAGCGCTGGACGGTGGACTCAGCTAGAAGCTCAATTTTTTCCTGGAGAGCGTAATCTAAGGTTGAGGTTATGACCGGATCTGGGAGCGGGCCTAAGTGATTTAATATTTTTTCAATAAAATGGGGGGCCTTAAAATCTCGCTTAGGCTCTCTTAAGACTAAGGGCTCATTTAAGGCTCTGGCCGCCGCGTCGGGCGTAATTACGCCTCTTTTACTTAGGCGGCGGATGATCATCTCCCGCCGGGCCATGGTCCTAGGGGTAAGTCTTTGGGGGCGCCCGGGTAGAGGCGCTGCCGGCAAACTGGCCAAAAAGGCGGCTTCAGCCGAAGACAAAAAACGGGCGCTTTTACCTAAATAGCTTTGGGCCGCCGCCTCAAAACCCAAATTTATGGAGCCGGCCGGGGCGGTATTTAAGTAAAAAGTTAAGATTTCTTCTTTGGTGTGGTGGCGCTCAATTAAAAGAGCCCGCCAGATCTCCCTAAGTTTGCGGCTGATGGTTTTGGGGCCCGGGGCCAGCCCGGCGGAAAGCCTAGCCACCTGCATGGTTAGGGTAGAGCCGCCGCTTTTTATGGACCAAGAAAAGAGATTTAGCTTAACGGCCCTGAGCATGGCCAGAGGGTCAACGCCTAGGTGATAGAAAAACCTCTTATCTTCAGCGGCTAAGATGGCTTCAATTAAGATGGGGCTAAAATTATCTAGCTCAATCATGTGGCGGCGGTTCATGGGCGGGGGTAAGACCTCGCGCAGAACGCGCCCGCTGCGGTCGGTAATCCTTACGGTGTAATCCCATTGGCTGATGTTACCTAAGGGATCAGGGAGTAGCCCTAAGGCCAGCCAAAAATAGCCTAAGAGAGTAGAAAAAAAAGCTGCGGCTAAAAATAAGCCATAAAAGCAAGGCTTTTTTCTAAATCTACTTTGGCTAGAGAAAAAAAACATCAGGCTTTTTTAACTCTTAGCTAACTTTCCGGCTGGTTGGATGGTGATTTTAAGATCGGTATTTTTGATGTTTTTTCTAACCATTGGTCCTAGGTAGGCTTTGGGCCAGCACTCGAGAAAATCATCAACGCCCATTTCTATTAAGCTAGAGATAGTTGAGGTAAAGCGCACAGGGGAAGTCATCTGATCTTTTAAGAGTTCTTTTAAGTGATTTGGGTCAGTGACCGGTTGGCCCAAGGCGTTGGGGACGACTGGAAATTTTGGCGTCTTAAATTCCACGCTATCTAAGATCTGGCTAAACGCCAGCGCTGCTGGCTTCATGAGCGGACTATGGAAAGCCCCGGAGACCGGGAGGGGCACGGCTTTACCGCCCTTTAGCTCGGAAAATCTAACGGCGGCTGAAACGGCCCTAGGTTCGCCTGAGATGACGGTCTGAAGGGGAGAATTAAAGTTAGCGGCTACAACCTGGCCCTCGTTTCTAGCTAGCTCGCACAGGCTCTCAACGTCTTGGGGGGAGAGCTCTAAGATGGCGCTCATGGCCCCCGGCGTTTGGCTGGAAGTCTCTTCCATTAAGGCCGAGCGCTTGGCTACTAAGGTCATGGCCTCTTCTTCGGTCAAAACCCCGGCTAAGGTTAGGGCCCCAAATTCCCCCAAAGAGTGACCAGCTGCGGCCGTTGGCTGGAGGCCAAAACTTATGGCTACCTTAGCCGCCGCTAAGATGACGGCAAGAGTCGCCACCTGAAGGTTAGAGGTTTTAGTAAGTTCGCTTAGAGGGCCATTTAGGCAGTACTCCGTGATCGGTCGCCCGGTAGCGCGATCGGCCAATTTTAAAAGGTCAGTAAGTTTTCCCGGGGAATCGAGCCACTGTGACCCCATACCCACGAACTGTCCGCCCTGGCCAGGAAATAAAAAAGCTGTTTTAGTCATCAAAATCTCCTCGTGGGTTTGGCCGAAAAAAATGGCCGAAAAAAAAATAAAAATACGGACGAAAAAAAATAAAAAAGCTACTTCGCTTTAAGATTTAGCTTTTAGGTTAGCCGCCTGCATAGCCAAAAGGCCGCCGGCTAAAAGCATCTTAAGTTGCCTAGAAGATACTTTTAAGGCCACCTGAAAGGAAAATTCGCCATCAATGTCATCCACCGTCAGAAGGCTATCTGGTTTTAGGCTATCGCTTAAGCCCTTAAGGCTCAATTTATGGCCTGGCTCTATTTTATCGCGTACGGCGCCATCTACCAACTCCAAAGGAAAAATGCCGAAATTACAAAGGTTAGCCTTGTGGATGCGGGCGAAGCTTATGGCGATAACGCCCGAGAGCCCCAAGTAGCGTGGGGCCAAGGCGGCGTGCTCGCGGCTCGAGCCCTGGCCGTAATTGGCCCCGGCCACGATAAAGCCGCTTTGAGCTTTTTGCTGCCTAGAGGGGTA
>JAITJB010000189.1 GCA_031279155.1 Deltaproteobacteria bacterium
TCCAACACCCAACTTCCGAGACTTCTAACTATCAAGGGGGCCTCAAAAATGCTTTCCCAGATAGGGCCACTTCAGAAGTAAACGCCTCAAATCGCGATCTTAAAAATAAATTCTGCGCGCAAATTATTGGTTGCGATATGCCCTTAGCTAAGCCAAAGGCCATCGATATTAAGCCGGTCTCGATCTGCTTAAGCTCAGTAGCCAAGACCTTTGGCGGGCAGAGAGTTGTCCATCCATTTTCCCTGGAAATTCCGGCTGGCAAAAAAGTTGCTCTCTTGGGTCCTTCCGGCTGCGGCAAAACGACCACCCTCCGCCTCATAGCCGGGTTAGAATCCCCGGATCCCGGCGGTCGGGTTTATTTGGGGGGCCAGGACGTAACTAATATCGCCGTGGAAAAAAGAGAAATTGGCATGGTTTTCCAGCACTTTGCCCTCTTTCCCCACATGAGCGTAGAGGAAAACGTGGCCTACGGCCTTAAGGCCCGAGGCACGCCCAAGCGCGAGAGAAAGGCTATCGTCGATAGCATGCTCTCGATGGTTAAAATGAACGATCTGGCGAACAGGCGCATCGAAGGGCTCTCAGGCGGTCAAAAGCAGCGCGTAGCCTTAGCTAGAGCTCTAGCTTCCAGCCCTAGGGTCCTTCTATTAGATGAACCCTTGGCCGCCTTAGACGCCATATTAAGGGTGAGCTTAAGGGAAGAGCTCGAAGAGCTTTTGAGTAACTTAGGCATCACCACCGTCATGGTCACTCACGACCAGGACGAGGCCATGGCCTTAGGCGATCTGATAGTCGTTATGAAAGACGGCAAAGTCGAGCAGTTCGGGAGCCCGTATGAGATCTACCACGAGCCTAAAACATCCTTTGTGGCCGGTTTTGTCGGCGGCTCCAACCACCTGGTGGGCAAGCTCGACGGCGACTACCTAAGGCTTCCGGGCTCAGGGAGCATACCCTTGGCTCTTTTAGGTAAAATTAACCGCCAAAATCTTAACCGCCAAAATCTTAACTGCGACGCTCTTAAGAACCAAGCCCTTAACTGCGACTCTCCAAAGCACGGCTTTGGCGCCACCTTAGACCCCTTACTCGATCTTAAGGAAGGACAAGTTAACGTTTATTTCCGGCCCGACAAGCCCACCCTAGCTCCGGTGGCGCCTGGTCGCATGCGGGGCATAGTAGTTTCCAAGCGCTTCATCGGCCAAAAGACCCGCCTGGTGGTCCGCCTCTCCGAAGAAAGCTCCATTAAGCTCGATCTCCCCTTAAGCCCTTACGGCCCTGGAGAAATCGTCGGAGTGGATCTAAAGCCGGAAGAACTTTTGTTGTTCGCCCAGGCCCACTAGTGGGCGTTATTAATAGATAGCTAATAAGCAAAATGCTTGGCATATGCTTAGCTAAAAGCTTAGCTAAATTTTTAGCCAAAAATCTGGCAAAGGTACAACATGCTCATTGGACAGATAACCGATCTCCATATCCGGGCCGACAGGACCCCGGCCTTCGGGGTGGCCGATACCTCAGCGGCCCTGGAGGCCCTGGAAGACTGGCTCTTTAGGCTTAAGCCGCCCTTAGATGGTTTGGTCATGACCGGAGATCTAGCTGACTGCGGGGAAATGGGGGCCTATGACTTCATAGAAAACCTTTTTTCCCGCTGGACTGCGCCGGTTTTTGCCCTGCCGGGCAATCACGATGGAAGATCTTCTTTTGCCAAAGGGCTTAAGCCCTTTTGCCCGGCCAGTAACCAAGAAAACCTCTCCTATTTTGTCAGCTTAGGTACTCTTAAGCTAATCATGCTCGATGACGTTTTGGAGGGTCAGACCGGGGGCTTTTTAAGCCCTACGGCAGCTGAATGCTTAAAACGCGGTTTACGCGAAGATCCCAAAGAGCACACCATCGTCTTTAGCCATCACCCGCCATTTTCTTCCGGCCTTGGGGCCCTAGACGAGCCCTTTGGGGGACGCGAGGAGCTTTTTAAGTTACTCTCCAATCACCCTGGCCATCTTACCCTCTCGTGCGGCCATCTCCACCAGGGGTTAGTTTCAGATCTTAAAACTAACGGCTCAGAACCTATCCGAACCGTAGTCGCCCCGCCGGCCTCAATGCCCATCGCTTTAGAAATCGGCCCACATGGCGGCCTAAAATTTTTCTTAGGCCCTCCGGGCTTCGCTCTACACCTACTAGAAAACGATCGCTTAATCTCCCTCTTCGGCGCCGTCCCCGGCAAATTCCCCTCTTCCGGCCCCCATTACTTCGACCAAAATCACAATAGCCTAAATCTAGGCCTAGCCTAGCCTTGGCCTTAGCCCTTAAATGGTAGCTATCGATTAAGCTAGGCCAGATTTAGCCAACTTTACATTTGTTTGACAAGCTCGGCTAGTCCTGATAATATTTTGTCAAGCCCAAAAGTCCTATAGATTACTTTACCCTTAAAAGCTACTTAAACCCTACTATATTTTTTCTATGGGGCAAAACGGAACTTGCCCGATTCCGTCTGCCCACAACCTCCGTAGGATACAAGCTGGGCCGTAAACTCAGCATATGCCCGGGAGATAGCCCAAGGAGAGACCGTATGAGAGTTAAATTTCGTCGTCTGACCCAATACCTAGTGTTAGCCTCTATTTTTCTATTGGCCAGTTCCCTAATGGCCTTGGCCACCGAGCTCAATCATTGGCCCGCTGAGGCTAAGGCTAAACTCATGAAGATGATCAAAGCCAACGCCAATAAGGGCGCCTACGCTGTTTTTGACATGGATAATACTAGCTATCGTTACGATCTAGAAGAATCTTTACTGCCCTTTATGGAAATGAAAGGCTATATCACCCGCAAAAAACTCGATCCCTCCCTCAATCTCATCCCCTTCAAGGACACCAGAGGCTATAAAGAGACGCTCCAAAGCTATTATTGGCGTCTTTGCGAGATCGACGATCTTGTCTGCTATCCTTGGGTAGCCCAGGTTTTCTCTGGTTTTACCTTAGCCGAACTAAAAAGCTACGTCGATGAGCTCTTAGCTTACGGCCAGCCGGTACCCATTAAATATTGGAGCGGCGAGGAAGTTAAGACCGGCGAGGTCAATCCGCCTAAGATCTTCACCGGCATGACGGAACTTTATAACGTTTTGATGGAAAACGGCATTGAGGTCTACGTCGTCTCCGCCGCCGCCGAAGAGTTAGTCCGCATGGTTGCAAGCGATCCCAAATACGGCTACAACGTCAAGCCTGAAAACGTCTTTGGCGTTAACATGCTCCTTAAAAACCGCAAAACCGGCGAACTATCCAATTCCAGATTCCAGATCAAGGCCGGGACCTACGACCAGGCGGCCAACCAGGCCTTAGAGCTAACTCCCTACTTAGTCAATCCCATGACCTGGTATGAAGGCAAATACGGTACCATCGTCGGCTGGATCGATCAGTGGAAAGGCCCGGTCCTAGTTGGCGGCGATACCCCCATCTCTGATGGTTACATGCTCTTAAACGGCGTGGACGTCAAAAAAGGCGGCGTCCGCGTTTGGGTCAACCGTCGCGACCGCTACACCGACGCCGTCACCAAGTGGGCTACCGAATCGGCGGCGGCCCAGAAAAAACTAGGCCTACCGGCCACAGCTGACAAAAACTGGATAGTGGTTTTACCTGATGAAATCCAATAATAACCAGTAACCTATAAAACCTCTAAACTAGGGCGCCATCCCCAAAAAGGGATGGCGCCATAATTTTTGCTCTCTTGGCATCTCAAATAAATAAAGGCACCGGGGGGCTTTTTTTATCGCCAAACTCTCCATCTATCAAAAAATGCTGAGCTTTTTTTTGGTAATTTAAGTAGCCCTCATGTTTCGCCAATAGTTAAGTAGCCGCAGGTTTCGTGGTCTTCGGCGCGCTCTGGGATTTTTTCGGACTTATGACAAAGTAGTAGAGCAAATAAAAGGTCAGAAAAAAAGCTAAATTTACCGAGTTACCCCAATAAGCGGCCTTATAAGTCTGAAAGTATTCGCTTATAAGGCCAAAAACCACCGAACCCGTTCCCATGCCCAGGTCAAAGGCGTTAAAAATAGAGGCCGCAACTTCCGTACGGCCATGGGCCGGGATCTTAGAAAAGGACAGAGCCTGGATGCTGGGAAATAATGAGCCAGCTGCTAATCCCCACATGAGGGCGGCCACAAAAAGGCTCAGCGGCCCTGATATCCTAGGGATAACCATGACCGCGCCGGACATTAAAATGATGGCCGGGGTAATGACAAAGCGGTGGCCGAAGCGGTCTTGAATTCGGCCAGAAAAGAGCCTGGAAAAGCAGATGCCAATGGTAGAAAGCCCAAAATACCAGCCGCTGTAAGCTAAGCCCACCTCGTTAAAGTACAGGGCCAAGTAGATGGCAACCGAGCTTATGGAAATACCTATCATAAACATTAAAAGCGAAGGGGCCAAAGCTAGACGACTTAATAGTACGAGCTTAGGTTTTCTTTTACCCTCTGGCGGCGGGGTCAGAGCCAGATCCGGCATTTTAAACGTCCAGACAAGACCGGTTAGATAGATGCCGCTGACGACCACAAACATGGGCAGGTAGCCCAAGTTGTCTTTGAGCCAAATCCCGGCTGAGGGCCCTAGAGCCAAGGTCAGTATGGTCCCGAGCCCTAGAAAGCCCATGCCCTGGGCCATACGGTGAGCCGGAATAATCTGGGCGGCCAAAGCCGTCAGAACGGTTGAGGCCACCCCAAAGCCTAAGCCGTGGAGGAAGCGGACGGCGCTAGCCGCTGGCGCTGAGTGGGCAAAAAAATAGCCGATTACCGATAGTCCTCCCACGCAGAGCCCGAGCCTAACTAAGAGAAAGGGCTTTATGAGAAGAACTAACCTAGGGGCGATCATGCGCATGATGATGGCGGCGATCATGAAAAAACTAAAAATGCGCCCAATAACGTCGCGAGAGTGCCCGTGGCTCTCCAAATAAAGGGTTAGGGTCGGAAGGAGGACGTCAAAACCCAAAAAGATAAAGATGTTCAAGCAGACAAAGGCGATAAAGCCCGAAGTCCAGAGCTTAGGCACGCCGTCTTTGGTTTCGAAATAATAGCTTTCGGCTTTATTAGATGTCATTTAATCACTTATTAAATATAAAAATATTCCGGCTCAGTAAGCGTCCATCTTAAGCCGGTGGGACTCGGCGTTAAAATTCATAAGCTCTCGGCATTGGTTGGCGTCAAGACCTTCGAAGCCGCCTATGGGGACGGACTCTGGCGCCCGAAGGCCGGTTAAGGCCAGGGCCTTAAGCATGGCTACGGCGCCAAAGCTAGCGTCAGGAGAGATCAAAACCCCGGCCTCTGGGATAATGGCTACCTTGGGCTGATGACCATGCCGGATGGTATGATCTAAGACCGATAGGGCCAAAGGCTTACTGGGCCCTAAAATTAGCATGACCGGCCCTAGGAAGACCAGGTGATCCGGGTAAAGTGGAGCAGATTTTGCTAAATTAAGCGCAGTTTTATCTAAGGCAACGTTGTGGGGCAGGGGATCGGAATCAATAAGCCAATCTAGATCGTTTTTAGGTAGCAAGCGATCGATTCTAGGCTGTTGCATAGCCCTTGGCGGTAGATCTAACCTTCTAATACAATCATTTAATAGTAAGATTAATTCATCGCGGCTATTGGCCCCGAGGACTAGGCCGTGCTTTTTGAGGATTAAAATATCGGGCGGCGACTTAAAATTTTTTATCGCATCCCTGGCCGCCAAAGCTAAAGGTAGGCCCGGCCTATGGTAATCGAGAAAGGCAAAATTTAGCCCGTTTAGTTTTTGGCCTATTATTTCGGCCCCATTGGCCATGGCGGCAAAAATTATGGCCGACAGCATATGGAGGTGGACGACCAACGGGTGGGGCATAACCACATGGAGGAGGGTTTCAATGGAGGGCTTATGCCCGGTCAAGGGATCTGGCGGCAGATTATCATTTCCGGCTTCTAGAGAACCTAAAATCTCGGAAATTTTAACTTCCGTAAAGATGTTTTTTTCCTTGGCCTGACTCATCGAAGTTCCCGAAGCTTTGATGATGAGCCGGTCGCCCGATTTAAAGGATAGGTTACCGCCGGCGCCCTGAATTAGGCTACTATCGGCGCCAAGGGCGGCTGACAGCGAATTTAAGGATTCTAGTTCCAAAATACACCATTATAGCTTAAATAATTTATGTAATCTTAACTTTGAGGCTGGCAATAGGGGTTTTTGGCGGGTCTGGTGATAGCCGCCGGGATGGCCCCGGCGGCTAAGATTAGATCTTTAGGCGCCAAAAGGAGCATTACTCCCTTGGCCCCGGCGTTGATGGCCATTCGGTCCAACTCGAGGACCTTATTATCAATGTAGACTTGATACTTTTTTTTGCCAGCCAGAGGCGAGCAGCCTCCCCGGCGGTAGCCGGTCAGGTTAAAGAGCTGCCCGACCGGAACTAAAGTTACCGAACGATTGCCGCTTGCATAAGCCAAACTCTTTAGATCGAGTTCTTGGCCGGCTGGCAAACAGGCTTCTAAGTAACCTGAGCGATCGCCTTTTAAGAGGATGGTCTTATAGACCATTTTTTCCGGTAATCCAAGGAGTTTAGCCGCCGTCTCCGCCGTAAGATCGCTCTCATTAACGGTAAAACCAACCAGCTCATAGCTTAGACCGAGATCGTCTAATAGCCTGGCCGCGTTAGTCTTGTTTAAGGTTACGGCAGCGCTAGGGGTCACAACTTTTTAATGGCCTCAGCTACAGTTTTACCCAAGGCCTTAAGGGCCACTAAGTCTTTTTCCAAAGGCACCCACTGGACCCGGACCTCGTCAGCCACCACGTCATAGCCCATGGTCTTAAGCTCGGCTTGGACTAACTTGGCGCCCTCGCCGCTCCAACCATAGGAACCAAAGGCAGCGCCGATCTTATTTTTCATCTTAAGGCTCTTTAAGTAACACAAAAGATCGGCTACCGATGGAAACATCTGGTTGTTGATGGTGGGACTGCCGACCAAGATAGCCGCCGCGTCGTAACACTCGGTGGCCACATGGCTGCGGTGCTGGTTTTTAAGGCTGTGATAGCGGGTCTCAATGCCCTCGGTATAGAGGTAGTCAGTAAGCTCGCGGGCCATAAACTCCGTTGAGTGCCACATGGTATCAAAGACGACCACGGCCTTGCGCTTTGGCTTTTGTTGGACCCAAGCCGAATAGAGCTCCAAGGCCCGACCGGGGTTTTGGCGCCAGATAAAGCCGTGATCCGGGCAGATGATCTTAATTTTTGGGACCAGACCATCGGCGGCGACTTTTTCAATGAGCTTGGCGATCTGAGTGGTGTAAGGGGTTAGGATGTTGGCAAAGTAGTTTAAGGCTAAGGGCCCCCAAACCTCTTCGCTTATCTGATCGTCGAAGCGCTCCGGGGTAGCTAGGTGCATACCGAAGCCATCTTGGGAGAAGAGAACGCCCTGGGAGGGCAAAAAGCTAAACATGCTGTCGGGCCAGTGGATCATGCGGGTCTCAAGGAAGACCAATTGATCTGATCCAACGTCTAAGGTGCTCTCGACAGGTAATAAGTTTAAACCGGCGTTCTTAAACTGGCCGCCTAAGTTTTTAACGCCTAAGGAGCTGGCGTAAACCGGTTTTTCCAGACCAATGGCCTTCATGACGGCAGGTAAGCCCCCACTGTGATCCATTTCGGCGTGGTTGGAGACGACCTGATCGATTTTAGCCGGATCGACGATTTTAGCTACCCGGCTTAGAAGCTCGTCTTCAAAGCCGTGTTTGACCGTATCAATGAGGGTGATTTTTTTATCGACAATTAAATAGGCGTTATAGGTGCTGCCGTGCGGGGTCAGATAGCCATGGAAGTCTCTGATGTCGTAATCTACAGCGCCAACCCAATAAACATTTTCAGTTACCTTGATAGGTTCCATATTAGACACTTTTCCTATAATAAGTCTCAAAACTATGACCCCGAAGGGCCATAGTTTTGAAAAGGGATCAGGTGATAGTGTTATAAATGATGGCTAGTTTCCTAAGGTGCTTGGCCTCCTCGAGAATGAGGTGGTCGACGGACACCTTGTCAGCTAGAGTCTCGGTCGAGTTTTTCAGTTGAACATAGAAGACTATGGAGTCTTTTTCAAAGGTCATAGCCAATTTTAGAGCGTCTTTAACGGTCAAAACGCCGGCTAAGGCTTCATCGATGGCCTTAGCGCCTTGCTGGAAGATATTGATGTCAGACATCATCTTCAGATATTGGTCGGTTTCGTTTTCAGGATCGAAAACATTGTCCTGCTCTTGAGGCAGTCCACTTAAAATGTGGGTGAAGGTCGCCTTATGGATCTCTTCCTCTTTGGCCAGAGATATAAACAGATCGGCCAGTTTTCCAGGCGGCAGTTTCTTAGCCGCTTGCGTGTAAAACCTAAACCCGTTTTCCTCGATGCCAACGGCGATCTTAAATGCTTCAGTAGCGTTAAAAGGATAAATCATTGTAGCCTCCCTTTTTTGATCCGGCGGTCAGTCCTTACGCCCCGCCGCCGGATAAAATAGTCCATTGGCGGTTTCCCGGGGCGCCCCGCCTCAGGAGGTTTCTCAGTTCTGAGGCTCGAATTGGTCTTTACCGGCTCCACAAACCGGACAAGTCCACTCGTGGGGGACGTTTGCGAAATCGGTGCCCGGGGCTACGCTACTGTCAGGATCACCTGATTGAGGATCGTAAACATAACCGCAGACGACACAAACATGCTTTTTCATGGCAAAACTCCATTTTTGAGATGTTTTAGCTCTGAGATGGAAAAAAAATTGCAACTTATCTTATCAGGCCTCTATATTTTTAATCTCTTTAGACTGCGCCTTCCAAGGTATATGGCCATAATCAGTCAAGAAATTAGATATAATGATCGCCTCGCTAGTATGGCCAATCAAGGTCGACGCACTTAAACGGCCTGATCCTTGAAGTTTAAACTAGAAAAAGGTTTTAAGCAAGCGTCAAAAAAACTTCAGTATTGATAATCGTTTCTTGTTATGTTTCGAAATAAAAATTCCGATCCAAAAACCAGGCTCCAAGCCCGAGCCAAAAAACAAGAAGCTGATAATCCGAGCCGAAAACCAAGCTCCAAAAGCTCGAATTTCTACCCCAAGCATTGTCGGAAGCTCTACTCGAAGTTTTGGCCGCATTTTTGGCCAAAGCCTTGGGCTTTTGACAAACCCTCAAGAGATTTTTGATAAACTTAAGTTTTTCGCGTAAAATTTATCGTTAGACGCTTTAAGGGTCAAAACCATAAGGAGCTGATTTTGAGTACTGAATGGAAAATCGTTATCGGGTTAGGCAACCCGGGCCAAAAATATCGCAATACTAGGCACAACGCCGGCTACATGGCCTTAGCCACCATGGCTGAGATGAGGGGCTTTAAAGACGCCGTGGTCTTCAGGCGCTCTTTGGTTTCCAAAGGTAAAGTCGAGGGCGTTCCGGTCATCTTAGCTTGGCCCAACACCTTTATGAACCATTCTGGCCAAGCGGCCCAAGAGCTAGTAAATTACTACAAGGTCCCCTTATCGTCGGTGTTAGTTATCCACGACGACATGGATCTGCCGCTCGGTCGCCTTAAGGCCTGCTCCGGCGGCGGCAGCGCCGGCCACAATGGTCTAAATTCTCTGCTCGATGAGATCGGTCCAGGTTTCGATCGCCTAAGGATCGGCATAGGCCGGCCCGAACGATCCATATTTGACGGCGATTGGGCCCCCTACGTGCTCTCGCCCTTTAACTCATTGGAAGTTGAGCTTTTAGATAAAACCTTAATTACCGCCGCCAAAGCCGCAGCGGCTTGGATTTCCCACGGCCTAAGCTCAGCCCAGAGGCGGGCTAACGTTAGAGTTAAACCCCCTAAAGCCGACCAAATAGAAGAAGAGCCTAAAGAAGCTGGGCCCAAAGATGACCCGCAAAACCAACTAAAAGAACCTGGGCCCAAAGATGACCCGCAAAACCAACTAAAGGAACCTGGGCCAAAAAGTTGACGCCCTTTAGGGGTTGGCTTTAATCGAGCTTAAAATCTCCTCAGGCGTGGCCGCAGCTGTCCCAAGTTTACCGACCACCACGCCGGCGGCGGCGGTGGCCAGTTCGGCGCCTTCAGCCAAACTTAAGCCGGCGGCTAAGGCGGCGGCCATGACCGCCACCACCGTATCGCCGGCGCCGGTGACGTCATAGACCTCTTTAGCTCTAGTCGGGAGATTTTTGACCACATCTGGCGGCGACAGAAGGGTCATGCCCTCTTCGCTCCTGGTTATGAGGAGATTTTTTAATTTGTGCCTGGCCATAAGTCCGAAGCCTTCAGAAATAAGCACCTCAGGCTTGGCTCCGGCGATGTTTCGGCCCACGGCCAGGGCCAATTCCTGGCGGTTGGGCGTAACTAAGGCGGCGCCTTGGTAACGCCCGTAGTCGTCGCCCTTGGGATCGATAACCACCGGGAGATCTAGTTTTTGGGCGGCCTCTAAAAGCCAATGACAAAAATCACTGGTCACAACGCCTTTACCGTAATCGGAGACGGCTACGGCTTTGACCTCTTTAAGTAAACTTAAAACCGTTTGCTGGTATCTGGAGGCCGGCTCAGAGCCAAGGGGTTTTTCTGATTCCTCATCGAAGCGCACCACCTGCTGGATGCCGGCCATTACCCTAGTTTTAATGGTAGTTGGCCGGTCGGGATCGCAGATTAAGGGACGCGAGCAAGGCTCAATAACCTTACCTAAGATGCCCTCTAAGGTGTTGGCCGCCTGATCATCGCCCACCAGCCCCACGATAGAAGGCTTAACCCCTAGGGAGGCCAAATTTAAGGCAACATTACCTAAGCCGCCCGGACTATAGGTGTGGCGCCGCACCAAGACAATGGGCACCGGGGCCTCAGGCGACAAGCGGGTGGCTTGCCCGTGAATATAGCGGTCGAGCATTAGATCGCCTAAGCACAGGACCTTGACCCCTGAGATGGCCTTTAAGATATGGGGAATTTTAGTGATCACGATTTATTTTAGTTAAACGGGAAAGCCGAATCTGAGCATTTAAGCACGGTGTAGCCGTCTAAGAGATGAGATTTTTGGGCTTCTTGGAAAAAATCCACCGATAGTTTTAGCTGTTGGTCAAGGCGGTAGACGGCCCGGCCAAGCCCATCTAGGACAGAGAGGTAAATAGTTGCCAGCGAAGTAGGTTTTACAGTTTCGGACTTTGCCTTAAGAGTCTGGGAAGCCAAAAACTCGATAATCTTGTCGAGATCGTTTAGCGAGGTATCGATGGTCAATGATGCCGTCCGACTCTCTAAGGCCTGCTCGAAGTCTAAAATCTCATTGGCTTTCAGTTTAAGGCGGTATTTTTTGTCCTCGTTAGAGTTATTTTCTATGACGCCAGAGACTACGACCACCCGATCGTTTTCAATGAGATCGGAGCTTTTACTAAGTACATTATTCCAAATAGCTATTTCTACTGAGCCCTCTGAGTCCTCTAAGGTGGCGAAGGCGTAGGGTTTACCGTTTTTACTTTCCTTAAACTGAACATTAGTCAAGGTGCCGCAGAGTTTGACTTTAACGTTATCGGCCAGCTGCTCAACGCTACCTAACGGTATATCCCTTAAAGCCACCATAGCCGCCTCGTAGCGCGATAAAGGGTCGCCGGTAACGTAGAAGCCTAAGAGTTCTTTTTCCCAAGCCAAGCGCTCAGCTTCCGTCTGAGCTTTTGCCACTGGCCAGACCCGATTTTGTTTGGACGGCGGGGTCAGGGAGGCAAATAAACTCATCTGGACCGGTTTTTGTTTTTTCTGCCGACTTTTGACGCCCACGGCCATAGCGTCGTCTAAAGCCGCTAAAAGCGATGGTCTTTCGGCGCCGCCACAGCGATCGAAGGCCCCGCACTTTATCAGGCATTCGATAACCCGGCGGTTAACTTTTTGGCTGGACGCCTTTTGGCAAAAATCGTAGAGATCGGAACAAGGCTTATCCTTCCTAGCCTCGATAATGGCCTCAATGGCCGACTGGCCGAGACCTTTGATGGCGCCTAGGCCAAAGATTATCTTGTCATCGGATACGGTAAACTTAAAGTTCGAGGTGTTGACGTCAGGCGGGCAGACGTTTATGCCGCGCCTACGGCATTCACCCATAATGCGGCTTATCTTTTTGCGGTTATCCTGCTCTGAGGTCATTAAGGCGGCCATAAATTCAAGCGGGTAATGGGTTTTAAGCCAAGCGGTCTGATAAGTTATAACCCCGTAGGCCGCGCTATGGGATTTATTGAAGCCGTATTCAGCAAACTTAGAAATGAGCTCAAAAATGCGGTCAGCCGTAGAGGTCGGAATGCCCCTTTGGGTGGCCCCCTGGACAAACCGGCTCTTTTGCTCGTTCATTTCGTCGGGTTTCTTCTTACCCATGGCCCGCCTTAAGATGTCGGCCTCGCCCAAACTGTAGCCAGCTAAGACCTGGGCAATTCTCATAACTTGCTCTTGGTAAAGTATGACCCCGCTAGTTTCTTTAAGGATGGGGACCAAATCTTCTAACTCGTAACTAGCCTCTTCTAAGCCGTGCTTAACTTTAATAAAGGTATCGACCATGCCGCTTTTTAATGGGCCCGGTCGGTAGAGGGCCACTAAGGCGATGATGTCTTCTAAGCAATCCGGCTTAAGGCGCATGACCACCTCGCGGATGCCCTCATTTTCCAGCTGGAAGACGCCGCTTACGTCGCCGCGCCCCAAGAGCTCGAACGTCTCCTTATCGCCGTAGTCTAACCTTTCGATATCAATATTTACGCCTCTTTCAGCTAAGATGCGCAGTGAGTGGCGGATTAAGGTTAGGGTCTTTAAGCCCAAAAAGTCAAACTTAACCAGGCCGTTTTCTTCAACCCCGCCCAATTCGAATTGGGTAATAACCTGAGTGCGCCGGCCGTCTTTTTCAGGTGATTTGGACTCACAAAAAAGCGGCAGAACCTCCCATAAGGGCCTATCGCCCACCACAACCCCTGAGGCGTGGATAGAAGAATGGCGAGGGAGGTTTTCTAAGAGGAGGGCGTATTCTAAGAGTTTTTTGATATTCAGATCGCTACTTTGGGCCTGCCTAAGGGCCGGCGTCTCATTGATGGCCTCAGCTAAGGTAATGCCCAATCGATTGGGGATCATCTTGGCGATGGCGTCAACCGCCCCGTACTCTATCCCTAAAACCCGGCCAACATCTCGGACCACGGCCTTGGCCTTCATCTGGCCTAAGGCCATGATTTGGGCGACGTAATCGCTGCCGCCGTAGGTTTCGGTTACGTAGCGAATGACCTCGCCTCGGCCTTCGGCGCAGAAATCGACGTCGATATCGGGCATGCTCTTTCTTTGGGGGTTTAAGAAGCGCTCAAACAACAGATCAAAGCGTATGGGATCAATATCGGTAATGCCCAAACAATAAGCTACCAAGCTGCCGACAGCTGAGCCCCGGCCTGGACCTACCGGAATACCCTTTTTTTTGGCCCAATCGATGAAGTCGCTGACGATCAAAAAATAGCCCGGAAAGCGCATCTTGTTAATGATGGCTATTTCCTCTTCCAGGCGGGCTGAATACTCGGCTCTGACTTTATCGTCGACATTTTTTCCTAATTGACTAAACTTTATAAAGCGCTTTTCTAGGCCCTCTCTGGCTTGTTGGGCAAATATCTGCTCAATAGAAGCCCCGTTATCTTTAGCTCGGCTTGGCGGCGACGGAAAGAGGTAAGTCTTTTCCGGAAACTCTACCTGGCATTGATCGGCGATGACCATGGTGTTAGCCAGAGCCTCTGGGCACCAGGCGAAATCCTCGGCCATTTTTTGGGGGCTCTTAAAGTAATACTCATTGGACTCCATTTTCATGCGTTTTTCATCGGTAAGTTTTTTGCCGGTCTGAATGCACAGTAAGATGTCGTGGGCGTCGTAGTGTTCCTTAAGTAAGTAGTGGCAGTCATTGGTGGCTACTAGCGGCAATCCTGTGGTTTTAGCAAGGTGAGCTAAGGCCTGGTTGGCTATGCTTTGAGCTGGCAGGAGATTTTCTTGGACTTCTAAATAAAAAGAATTCGGAAATATCTCGGCAAACCTCTCAGCCGCCATTTTGGCTTCGGCCTCGCGGCCAGAAACAAGGGCTTTAGGGATCTCCCCCTGAAGGCAGCCCGATAAGGCTATTAGGCCCTCACTATGGCGCCTAAGAAGGGGTATATCCACCCTAGGCCTATTGTAGAAGCCCTCTATGTTGGCTGTTGAAATTATCTGGCAGAGGTTACGGTAGCCGGTTAAGTTTTTTGCCAATAGCACCAAATGGTGCCGCGTTTCGGTCTGGTCGCGGGAGCTGATACTTCGGTTGGTTACGTAAGCCTCCACACCTAAGATGGGCTTTATACCCTCTTTAACCGCCGCATTATAAAACGACCAGATGCCAAACATCTGGCCGTGGTCCGTTAGGGCCACAGCTGACATGCCCATGGCCTTAGTGGTTTTAACTAAATCTTTTATCTTGATGGCCCCGTCGAGCAGGCTGTAACAGGAGTGGACGTGGAGGTGAACAAAACTCATGGGGCTCTCCGGCAGTTTAATTTGATTCTAACCGATAGTTTGGCGCCTCAGTGGTGATGATAACGTCATGGACATGGCTCTCTTTAAGTCCGGCTGAGGTGATGCGAGTCCACTTGGCTTTTTCCCTCAGTTCTTTGAGATCTTTGGCGCCCACGTAACCCAAGCCGGCCCGTAGGCCCCCTAAGAGCTGGTAAATCGTCTCCGACAGTAACCCCCGGTATGGGACGCGGCCGACAATACCTTCGGGCACCAATTTGGCGTTCTCATCGCTGACCTTTTGCCCGTAGCGGTCAGCCGACCCTATGCGCATGGCCTCAATGGAGCCCATGCCCCGGTAGGTCTTATACGAG
>JAITJB010000223.1 GCA_031279155.1 Deltaproteobacteria bacterium
ACCTTTCAGCAAGCCGATGAGAAATTTCGGAGTATCTTTCCCATCCTCTTTGAGGGCGGTCAGGGCTGGTTAGCCTTGACCAACGAGAACGACCCCTTGGAAAGCGGCGTGGAAATCCATGTCCACCCACCGGGAAAAAAAATCACGGTCATGCGTTCGCTCTCCGGTGGTGAAAAGACGCTAACCTCTTTGTGTCTTATCTTCGCTCTCTACCTCATCAAGCCTAGCCCCTTTTGTCTTATCGACGAGGCCGACGCCGCCCTTGACGAGGCCAATATCGACAGGTTTAACCGCTTATTGCGGAATTTATCAGAGTCTTCTCAAATTATCATGGTCACTCACAACAAAAGGACTATGCAGATTAGCGACATGCTCTATGGCGTGACCATGGAATCTCCAGGGGTGTCGAGTCTGGTCAGAGTCAATTTAGCCGAAGCCGAGGTTCTCTCCAATGCTTAGTTTTTTCCGAAAAAAGAAAAAAGACCAACCCGATGATTCTAACCAAATGGTTGAAAAGACGACTTCGGAAAGCTCCCCTACAGAGCCCGATCCAAAAGATCCGCAAAGTCAACAAACTCAGCAAGACCAACAAGATCAACAAGAACAACCAGAACAAGAAAAACAACAAGCTCCACAAGATCTCTCTGATGACCTTAAAGCTCAGCCAGATGAACCAGCAGATCTAAGCTCGCCTTCTGAGACAAAAGCTGATGAATCTAGTAAGACTTCTGAGTCTGAAGCCGATGAGCAGGGTAAGCCTTCTGAGCCTCAAAGCGATGAATCGGGTGAGCCTTCTGAGCTAGAAGCGGAAAACTTGAGTAAATCATCTGAGCCGATGGCAGAGCCTCCCAAAGATAAGCCAGAAAAACAGCGCTCTGGCTTTTTTAGCCGCCTAAAACAAAAGTTCGGTCATAGTCCTGAGACCCAAACCACGGCTAGCTCAGATAGTTCGTCTAGCTCGGTAGAAGCCAAAACCGATGCCCTTAGTTCCGATAGTTCCGATAGCCCCGCGCTCGATGGAACCGACCAAGATATAAAAGATGAGACAAAACCTGAGCCCGCGATCTCGCCTGCCCCGCAAGGCGAAATTTCACAAGATAACGACGCACAAGGCGAGGATGAAAATGAGGCTACAAAAAAACTAGCTCCCACGCCCATAGCCAAGCAAGCTCAGGAAGTTAAAGAAACCGAGGAAGCTCAGGAAGTTCAAGAATCCGGGGAAGCTCAAGAAGTTCAAGAAGCTCAAGAACCCGCACAAGCACTAGAAGCTGAGGAAGCTGTAAACGCCGAGGAGACTCAAGAAGCTCAAGAAACTCAGCCAGCTGAGGAAAAGCTCAGTTGGTTTGCGAAACTTAAAAAGAAGTTAGCCTCCACCAGGGAGGCCTTAGCCGGGCGACTGGAAAAATTTTTAAGTTCCGTGCGAGAAATTGACGAGGATGTTTTAGAGGAGCTTGAGGAGATCATGATCACTAGCGATCTAGGCATCAAGACCACCCAAGACATTTTGTATAAAATCCGAGGTCAGGTCGCCAAAAAAGAACTCAAGGATTCTTTGGCTCTAAAAAAAGCCATCAAAAACCGCATTACCGAGATGATGGATGTCCCGGCTCGCCCTAAATTAGAAGTTAAACCTCTGGTCATTATGATGGTTGGCGTTAACGGCGTGGGTAAGACTACGACCATCGCCAAATTGGCCAAGCTCTACCAAAACCAGGGTAAAAAGGTCCTCTTGGCTGCCGGCGACACCTTCCGGGCCGCAGCTGTCGAGCAATTGACTATCTGGGCTAACCGTCTGAAGGTAGATATTATCGCCCAACCCACCGGGGCCGACCCTTCGGCCGTAGTTTACGATTCTCTGATAGCAGCTTCCGCCCGAAAAATCGACGTGGTCATTATCGATACCGCCGGCCGTCTCCACACCAGAGTAAACCTCATGGAGGAACTTAAAAAAATCAAAAGGGTGGCCAGTAAAGCTCTAAGCGGAGCCCCCCACGAGACTATTTTAGTCTTAGACGCTAACACCGGACAAAACGCCGCCCGCCAAGCCGAAATGTTTCATCAAGCCGTTGGAGTCGATTCCCTCATCGTAACCAAGCTTGACGGCACTTCCAAGGGAGGGGTCATCGTCTCCATCATTAACGAGCTCAAACTCCCGGTGACCTACATTGGCCTCGGGGAAAAGTTTGACGATCTAAGACCCTTCGATCCCTTGGCCTTCATCGAGGCCATCTTGGGTTCTGACTGACCAGGACCATAAAGTGTTCGCTCGAGCCCTTAGGCCGCCCAGCCTCAGAGCCTTCCTTTTAATTGTAAACCTGATTATTTTGGCCTTCCCCATCAGCGGGCTCTACCTTTTCCGCATCTACGAAAACGAACTGGTCCGCCAGACCGAAACCGAACTCATCGCCCAAGGCGCCTTGATGGCGGCTATCTTCCACCGCGAATTGGTAGCCATAGGCGGCCCTGACTACGGTCAGCTCCACTGGGCGGCCAAAAACGAGTCCAATCTGAGAGTAATCCCTCCCCGCCTTGATCGATCCAGCCCTATCCTCGATGAGTCGCTCATCTATTCAGCGGCAGCTCGCGGCCCGGAACCAGTGGCCATGACGGCGGCGGCCAATCTCGCTCCGGTCATTAGAGAAGCTACGCTAACCACCTTATCGACCATCCAACTTTTAGATTTTAGAGGCGTTCTCGTAAGCCAAGGCCGGGGCCGGGGTTTAAGCTTAGCCCGCAACCAAGAGGTGGCCCTGGCCCTTGAGGGCCAATATCACAGCCTCATGAGAACTAGAGTCGTGACCGGGTCAACCTCTCTGGCCTCAGCTAGCCGCGATACGCCCTACCGAATATTTTCGGCTATGCCCGTCTTTAACGGTCAGAGGTTAGCGGGCGTAGTCTTTTTGTCCCGAACGCCTAGAGAGCTTACCAAAGCTCTTTATCAGGAACGCTTTAATTTACTCATTGCCGGGATTTTAGTCTTGGTACTTATGATCTTTGTTAGCTTAATTTCTTCGCTCCTGATCATAAGACCAGTCAAACGCTTAGCCGGCGAAGCGGCTTTGATAGCCGAAAAGCCCGATTATTTACCACGCGAGCAAAATCGCTATCTTTCCTTAACTGTCCGGGAAGTAGCCGACTTGAGGGCCAGCGTTCTCGCCATGGCCGAGCGATTAAAGCGCCGATCAGATTACCTTAAGGCCTTTGCCAGCGGCGTTTCCCACGAGTTTAAAACCCCTCTGGCGGCTATCAAAGGGGCCATCGAGCTCTTAGGCGAACACGGTCGCGACATGTCTACTGACGACTTTGCCAGGTTTTCAGGTAACATCACGCTCGATCTCGAGCGCTTAGAGCGCCTAGTAGGCCGCTTATTGGCCTTAGCTAGAGCTGAAGCCATAAGCCCCACCAGAACAGAGAAGACTTTAGCCGCCTCATTGGTTAGTTCTCTAGCTGAGAGGTATCAAGCCACGCACCGACAAATAGCCATAAAATGCCTAGATAACACGATTAACTTAGAGATGGCCATTGATAGCGATGTTTTGGAAACTGTTCTCTTAAATCTCTTCGATAACAGCCGCGAGAGCGGAGCCACCGAAATTACGGTAAGCTACGCCCGTCAGGGCGAGGTCGGCTCAATTACGGTTTCTGACAATGGTCCGGGCTTAACGCCGGAAGCCGCTGAGAAAATTTTTACCCCGTTTTATACCACTCACCAAAATCGCGGCGGCACAGGCCTAGGTCTTAGCCTAGCTCGAACTCTTCTTACGCCCTATATGGGCCGCCTCGACTACGTTGGCCCCAAGGCCGTCTTTAGGATCACCGCCCCCTTAGCCCGCAGTAAAGATAGCTCGTCTACTTAGGTTAATCTATTTAGTATCGTCTATTTTGGCCAATCTATTTTGACCAATCTATTTTGGAAAGACCACTGGCACAGCTACCCAAGGGCTACGTCCGCCCCCATTTACACGAAATCTCACCAAATAACGCTCGCTATCGATGGTTATGGCGTCGACTACCTTAGCTAAGGTCTCGTAGACCAGCTCCTGGCCATAGATCTGGCGGTTGGCTTCCGGGATGTCGCCGGTGTTAGCTAACCTAAAGGCAATCCTGGTACCTAAGTGGGTGAAGAGTTTATTTAAGGCGTAGGAATCCCCGACCAGGCTAGGCTTATTTGGCCAGGACATCAGGGCCCCAAAAACCCCTAGGGATAAATCTTTTAAGGCCAGAGAAAAGTCGCGCGAGCTCAAGCGATCGTAGAAGACCACCCGCAGGTTACCCGTTCCTAAGGATCCATCGCTACTATAGTCTCTTAGATTTACCGTGCGCCAGTTGTTAGCGTGGTGGCTGCGGCCCCCGGCATAATAGCCTGTCTCTTGGGGCTTGTCAGGCTTAGTTCCGGTTGAATAGTAAAAGGTGTTTCGCGGCGGTAAGTAACCGTAAAAACCTGGCGGCGGCCACGGCCTTTGGTGGGGGCGCAAGTTTTGAGGCGGCCCAAAAGGATAGGCGGGATTTAGATAGCTACCTTTATTGGGCCTTTTATTAGATGGCTTTTGTTTAGACGGCTTTTGTTTACGCTTTGAATCAGGGTCTTGCTCAGAATCAGGATCAGACTTTTGATCGATTTTAAGAGAACTACCCGGGTTATTAATGATGATGCTCACTTGGGCCGACAGGGGGCTAGACGCCAAAAAAGAAGCTGACAAGAGTAAAGCCAACCAAAATTTGATCATTTCACCCCCTCCTCACTTAAGCTAAACTAAGCCTAGCCACGCTAGGCTAGGCTAGCCTAGACTAAGCTACGCTACGCTAAGCATCGCTAGGCTCATCTAGGCTAAGCCCTCCAGGTTGACCGGAGTAATGGATTCAGCCCGTCCGGTCGTATCAAAGACCATTATAACACCCTGGAGGATGGGTAGTTTTTTGGCCGGTTTAAACCTTTTTGTTCGCCCCATTATAAAGGAATCGATGACTTCTTGGCTCTGCATGCCAATAATGCCCCCGTGGGGTCCGGTCATGCCGGCGTCGGTGATATAAGCCGTTCCCCCGGGTAATATCCTGGCGTCGTTTGTCTGAACGTGAGTGTGGGTACCAATTACGGCCTCCACCCGGCCGTCTAAGTATCTGGCCAAGGCGACTTTTTCGCTGGTAACTTCGGCGTGAAAGTCGACGATCAAAATATTGGCGCCCTTTTCTCGCATTTCGCCAATCAACTGATCGGCCTTCTTAAAGGGGCAATCAAGAGCGCCTTTCATGTAGACCCGGCCCATGAGGTTGGCAAAACCCACCTTAACCCCGCTAGGGCATTTTAAGATAGTCCAACCCCGGCCTGGACAAGGGTCAGGGTAGTTAGCTGGGCGGATGAGCCGCTGATGGCTATCTAACATGGACTCTAGCTCATGGAACCTAAAAGTGTGATTGCCGCCGGATAAGGCGTCAAGACCACTATCGAGTAGCTTTTGGGCGCTCGCTAGCGATAGGCCTGTGCCATCTTGGGCGTTTTCAGCGTTAGCCAGGCATAGATCTAAGCCCTCCCGACCGATCAAAGCCGGCAGACGCGTTTCCACCAAAAGGCAACCTACTTGGGAGAAGATATCGCCTAAAAACAAGATTTTAGTCACTTTTCCTCCACCCTAATCTTGCGGCCGCGAGCTAACGAAGCCAAAATACCGGTGAAGCACAAGGGGGCGAAGATGAAAAAACAGATCCGGCTGGCCGTGATAAAGGCCTGGTATTTATCCTCCGTAATCTCACCCGGTCCAATAACCACGCTAAAGACGATGGTTATTAGCGCGATACTAGATATCTGCCCAAAGAGCCTGGTCACGGTAATGACGCCTGAGGCTTGACCAAGCCTGACCCTAGGCACAGCGCTCATGATGGCGTTGGTGTTAGGGGCCGAGAAAAAGGCGAATCCCGCTCCGGTTAAAGACATGGTAAAGATCAATAAGGCCGTTGGCGTATCCGACCCTAAGTTAAAGGCAAAGAGTAAAATAGCCGTCATGATAACCGTCATGCCGGCTGAGGCCAATCGACCGGCGTCGTAGCGGTCGGACATGCGCCCGGCTATGGGGGTTAAGAAGGCCTGAACTACGGGCTGAGCGATTAAAAATAGCCCGGCTCCCGAGGGGCTGAGCCCCCGGGAATACTGAAGGTACAAGCTCAATAAAAAAGTCCCCGAGGTCGATGATAGGTAGCTAATATAGGCGGCTAAACTGGAAAACGAAAAGCGCCGGCTATCTAAAAATAGTCTCATGTCTACGATGGGGTTTGGGGATTTTAGAGTTCTGATGACAAATAAAGCGCCCAAAAGAAGGCCGATGACCAGCAGATGAACGGCTGAAGTCTTACCCAAGGAAGCTAAGCCAATAAAGCCAATAGCTACGCCCAGCATCCAGAGAGCCACGCCCGTTTTATCGAGTTTTTCGTCAGGCGTGGTGGGAGGATCTCTTTTAACCATGTGGATCAAAGCCATGGGCGGCAGCATACCGACAACGGTAAACCAAAAGATGGCCTGCCAGCCCAAGTACTCAACAATAAACCCGCTGACAATGGGCCCAAAGCTAAGACCTATATAGACCGAAGCGATACTAAGGCCCAAGACCCGCCCTCGCTCGTTGGCCGGGTAAGCGGCGGTTATCATGGTAGTTACGGTCGTAAAAAAACTAACCAACCCTAAGCCGGTTAGGGCCCGAAAGAATATCAAAGTCCAAAAACCACCAGATAGGGCGCAGCCAGCCGAAGCGATAATGGTTACCCATAGGCCGACAATGGTCACCCTTTTGCGGCCCACGAGATCGGAGACGCGGGCCATGGGGGCTGAGAACATGGCCATGACCAGCATGGTGGCTAGAGAAACCCAAGCCATCTGAACGGCGCCTAAGCTCATCTCCTTTTGAATTGAGGGGAGGGCGACGTTTATACCGATTAGACCGACATTACCTAATAAGTTGGCCGTCACAGCCGTAAATAAGATAAGCCTTCTCTGTTTGATTTCAAAGGCGCTGGCAGCAATATGGGCGCGTTTTTCCTCAGTCGAGCCTATAGAGGCCGGACTTTTTTGTTTATCTTTAGTCATGATCTCACTTTCCAAACAAACTCACTTTCCAATCAAAAAGGGGCAAAAGGTAGAAGCTTTGGCTTTTGAAATTCTACCATAATTTTTCTATCACTCTATCTTGGTCCACCAGGGCGGGAGCGATTTAAGGTTTGTAAGATCCAATATCGATCCGATAATCGGCGTGATAGCCAGAAGGTCATTTTTCTCAGCAGCGGCCACAAACCTCTTTAAGGGGTCGCTCCAAGGGTGATAGCAGATGACAAATTTACCTAAGTGGACCGGCATGGCCGCCCTGGCTCTGACTTCTAGGGCTACCTTAACCGATTGTTCCGGGGTTAGGTGGGCATGCCGCCAGAGCTCGTCGTACTGACCGCACTCGACAATAGCTAAATCAAATGCCCCAAACTTTTGGCCAATGTCCTTAAAGTGCGCCCCATAGCCGCCGTCACCGGTGTAGAGGATCTTGCGATTGCCATACTCGAGGGCAAAGCCGGTCCAAAGGCTCATTAGCCACTTAAGTCCCCGGCCAGCAAAATGCCGCGATGGCGTTAAGGTCACTTTAAAACCGGGTTTGGGCTCAAAAACATCCCACCAATCACCTTCGTAGATTCTATCTTCCGGTACCCCCCATCTGGCCAGATGGGCCCCGACCCCTAAAGGCGCCACGAAAGTTGCGATTTTATTTTTTAGGAGCTTGATGGTTGGGTAATCGAGATGATCCCAGTGATCGTGAGAAATTAGTAGACAGTCGATGTCAGGGATATCGTTTGCATGGTAAGGGTTAGTCCCGGGGAAGGCCTTAGTTAAAAAGGAGAATGGGGAGGCGTGATCGCTAAAAACCGGATCGACTAAGACTAATAAATCAGAGAGTTTTAAAAGGAACGTTGAATGGCCAAACCAGACCACAGCTTCGTTTGGTAGCCTTCTTAAATCCTCCCTGACCGAAGGGAGAGGGGTGCTTGGCCGGCGATTAGGGTGACGGCCAAAAGCTTTTTTGAGCATCTCAAGGCGCTTAGGCTCTTGGGACTTAGGGATGGGAACTAAATTTTGAAACCTACCATCAATAAAGTTGGGGGATAGCTTAATTTTGGAGAGCCTTAAGCCGGAAGCTAGAGCGCCAAAACGGGCGCTTCTTAAAAATAATACGCCCCCTACAAAGGCCGCAGATAAGAGAGCCGAGCAAACCAACAGTAACTTTAGCATCAGTTGACCTAAGGATTAAAAGATGATGCCGATGATTATAACCCAAATCCCAATAATACAGCCATGTTTTTCCAGCCTACATTTGTTGCTTAAATAAATAAACTTTTAAAATTTTTAGCAAATATCACCATTTATCAAACAAATTTTATCCCACTTCCCGGTTGACTTTGCTTGGGTTGGTGGGTAGAATCACTATTATTTCCCGTTTGGCCAACCTATCTGGTCTGCCTTGGGATCGCTTATTTTACCTTTTGTTTATAGCCTGGCCTAAGGCGGTCAGGCCTGGGAGATGACATGACTGATATTGTGGCCCCCATGAGTGGCAACATATGGAAAATACTTGTTAAAGAAGGCGATAAAGTCAGTGAAGACGATGAGATTATTATTATGGAAGCCATGAAAATGGAGATCCCGGTTACGGCCACCGTCGATGGCGTCTTAAAATCCCTCAAAGTCCAAGAAGGCGACCCGGTGGAAGCCAATGACAGTTTAGCCGAAATTGAGTAAATTATATAGTAAGTAGCGTAGGCAGCGTAAATAGAGTAAGTAGAGTGAGCAGAGTAAGCATAGCAAGCGGAGTAAGCATAGTAAGCGGATTAAGCAAAGTAAGCAGAGTAAATTACAGATTAATTATAGTAAATCGCGGAGTAAAGGCTCTCAACAATCACTAAATCTGGGCTATTTTTTTAAATAGCCAAATTATTAATCTAAAATTTACTTTTATTTATAATATTTTCACCAAACGTGATAAGTATGATAATCGATGTCCATATCCATCTTAGCTGCCCTGAGCTGGCCTCGGACCGGCTGCCCTTTTTGACCGGCGAAATCGGTCTTGAGGCCCTCTACTCGGACCCGGCGGCCAAGCTGGTCACCACTTCAGAGCTCTTAGGCGATCTCGATCTGGCCGGGGTCGATAAAGCCCTGGTCATGGGTTTTCCCTTCGCCAAAGAGGATAACGCTCGCCGCCACAACGATTGGCTCTTGGAAGAATGCGCCCGGTATCCAGGTAGGTTATTACCCTTAGCCGCCTTCGACCCCAGGGCCCATTGGGCCATTAGGCACGCCGAAGCCTTCCTCGACGCCGGCGGCTTTGGCTTAGGGGAACTGTGCGTCTACGACGAGGGCTTAACTCCATTTCTCCTTGACCAACTAGAGGCCCTAGGCGCCGCCTGTAGCGTCCGCTCTAAAGTCATGCTGGTCCACGTCAATGAACCCATAGGGCATCAATACCCGGGCAAAGCTCCCATTGAAATTGGTCAGATATTTGAGCTAGTTAAGCGCTGCCAAGGCGTTAAGCTAATATTAGCCCATTTTGGCGGCGGACTACCCTTTTTAGCCAGCCTTCGCAAGGAGGTTAGGCCGTATCTTGAAAACGTCCGCTTCGATACGGCGGCTATGCCCTTTTTGTTTGAGCCCAAAACCTTAAAGTTAGCCACAGAACTTTTGGGGGCCGATTACTTTTTATTGGGCACCGACTACCCGCTCCTAAAGACAGCCCGCTATCTAAAATATTTTAAAGACGCCTCTCTTAACCCTTCTGATATCGAGGCTATCTGCGGCCAAGCCGCAGCTAGCTTTTTGGAGCTCCAATAATGGAGGACTGGCTTCAAGTTACCGTAACTCTGCCGCCCATAGCGGCTGAGGCCGTATCCAGCGCCCTATTTGAGCTAGGCTCAGGCGGCGTCTGGGAAGACCTTCCTGACGCCCAAGGCCGGGTCGTCTTAAGAAGCGGCTTTCCTCAAGATAGCCAGCTGCGCCTCATGGCCGACTTGCCTACGGCCCTAACCAATATTTGTCAGGCCATGGGCACGACCTTAGCTGATTTTACATTGGTTTTGGAATTAAAACCCGGAGAAAACTACGCTGAGAGCTGGAAAAAAGATCTCAAACCCCTAAAAATATCTCCACATCTAATCATCTCCCCGAGCTGGTGGACTGAACCCATTTCTAACGAGGAAAACTCTAAGGTTTTGCGTTTAGATCCGGGCTCAGCCTTCGGGAGCGGCCACCATGCCACCACCTTTTTGTGCTTAAAGCTCCTTGACCATCTAGCGGCCGTAGAACCCATGGGAAGAATCTTGGATTTGGGGGCCGGTAGCGGCGTACTGGCCTTATCAGCCGCCCTTTTGTTACCAAAGGCCGATATTAAGTGCCTTGATAACGATCCTGAGACCCTTTTCGCGGCTCAAAAAAATATCGCCCAAAATAATCTAAACGACCGCCTAGAAGCCCAGATAGGTAATCTTTCTGATATAGACGGCCTTTTTGATCTTATTATGGCTAATCTTACCCGCAATACTCTTCTCGAGCTAGCTGTCCAGATAGCCGCTAAATCTAACGACCATGGAAAACTAATAATTTCTGGGATTTTGGCCGACCAGGCCCCTGACGTGATAAAAGGCTTTCAAAACCAAGGCTTTAGCCCTATCCGCCATCTCGGCCGCGAAGAGTGGTCAGCCCTGTTATTAGTCAAAGGCCGGCAAGAGAGCCCACTGCCTGAGCGCGAAATCGTCCCTGAAGAAGAAAAAGAAGAAGAGCACGGAGAAGAACACGAAGAAGAGCAAAAAGAAGAGCAAGAAGAAAAGTAAGAAAAGAAGAAATAAGAAAAAGACCGAAAGTAAGCTCAATAAAACCCTAAACGCCCACAACGCCCCACAATAATCGGAGCACTGGTGAAAATCAGGCGGCTGTCCTTCCCAAGCCATCTTCCCCGCCCAGAACCCGGCGATACTATTGCCTTAGATCCGGCCCAAAGCCGGCACGGCTGTAATGTCCTTAGGCTAAAAGTCGATAGTACCCTCGAACTGGTAGCTCCCTGGGGTATAGCTAAAGCTAGAATTAAAAAGATCTCAACCCATCCTGACTCTAATGACGCCAAAACAATGTGGGTCGAGCTTACCGGTCCCTTCGAGGCCCAAAGCGTAAGCGGCCCTCGCTTGGGCCTAGCCTTAATCAAATGGTCTCGTTTTGATTGGGCGGTGGAAAAAGCCGCCGAACTCGGGGCCGCCTCCTTAACCCCGCTTTACACCCAAAGAACTAAATTTTCCGATATCGGAGACAATAAGCTTTCGCGCTGGCATAGACTAGCCCAAGAAGCCCGTAAGCAGTGCGGTCGCCCGCTCCCGATGATTATCGAAGAACCCCAAAAGTTAGAGCAGTTTTTGGAGTTAGCTCAAGAGGGGCCCAAAATAATTTTTGACTCCTCTGGCGCCCCCTTTCCCCAAGATTTATCGCAAGCCTTATCCCAGCAAGCTACCTTAGTCATCGGTCCCGAAGGGGGTTTTACCCCTCTAGAATTGTCATCCGCGCTAAATTTGGGCTTCACTAAAGTTAGCTTAGGGCCTATGGCCCTTAAGAGCGAAACGGCCGCCCTAGCGGCTCTGGCTGTCCTGGCTTCCCTAGCCTGGTAGATCAGAGCGGCGCGGCTTTTTCCCTTCTAGGCCCTCTCTGCCCTTTGGTCTTTCTAGATAATTATACATCACATATAGCTAAAGTCGTTTTTTGGCGGTCTTGACGTAAAGCCTTAAAGTGGTTAAAGTTTACTGTAGTCTGCGTTGTCCAATCCCCTTTGGACTGCCTGACCATAAGACAGGGTTTTTAATCAACTTGCCTTTACCTTCCTATAGGAGCAACCATGATCTCCATAACTGACGATGCTTTAACTCGTCTTGACGCCTTTTTGAAGGAAAACAAAATCATCCGTCACATCAGGGTATTTCTGCCCTCCTCTGGCTGCGGTGGCGAGGGCCAATTATCGCTGACTGTTGACGACCCCTCGGAGAAGGATTTCTCGACAACTATTGGTGAAATCACTTTTTCTATTGACAAAGAACTCCAAGAAGTTACCGGCGATGTCAAAATCGACTTCAAAGATGATGGTCGTGACTCTGGCTTTGTCGTGGACTCAGCTAAGATCCTGCCGGCTATGGATTCTGGTTGCGGCGGCTGCTGCGGCTGCGATTAAAAGATTATGCCTGAAATTATCACAAAACCCGCCCCCGCCAAGGGGGCGGGCGATCCGGTCATAGTCTTCCCCGAAGTCCTCTGGGAAGATCTGGCCAAGGTCGATCCAGTGGTTGCCGCAACGGAAGCCAAGGCTAAATATATTGACGGGCGCTTTATCGTGGATTTTTTCTGCGCCCCTCACGTAGTTGACCCCATAGCCAAGCTAGTTACAGCTCCCAGCGGGCGCCCTAGGGCCAACTTTAACAAGGCCCTGGTCCTTTTGGTCTACTTAACTCAAGCCGGTTTGGCCAAAACCCCCCAACCAGCCGGGCGCCTGGTCGGCCCCTTTGAGCTCCCGGGCGGCACCATGTTTTTTCGGGGCCCCCACCAACTGGCTACTAAACCATTAGAAGCGGCTTATAGCCGCAATAAAGCGGCCTTAAAAGACGCGGCCCTGGCCTTTGGCGCCTATGAAGAGCCGCCGGCTCTTTTCCGCTGGCAGGTCTTACCCAACGTCGATATCGCCTGCTATTTTGAGGAAGCCGATGACGAATTTGGGGCCCAAGCCAAGTTCGCCTTCGATGCCCACGCCCACTACTTCCTACCCTTAGACGCTCTTTGGGCCTTAATTAATGCAGTTACGGCCGATCTTCTGCCTCCCCGCTCGTGATTGGCCATGGCTAGACCTAGCCCTAGGCCTAGGTCTAACCTAAGCCTGATCATTTTAAGCTCCCAGCCTCAAAGCCATTTTTAGCTAGCCATAACCAAAAAATCTGGGCCATACCAGATTTTTTCTTTCACATAATCAATTTTTGGCCCCCATACCCCCAAAATCGGCCTCCATCCCAGCAAATCCTCCCCTCCGGCCTTTGGATAAATTACGAAATTTACTCAGATTTCTTCTGAAATCTCCATAAAATTCAAAATAATTTTTTATCCCCCCCTTGTAAAACCGTGATTCAATGATTACTTTTAACACGGACGGAAAGACGTCTGGACTAAAGTGAATAATGTACGATCAATTGTATGGTCGCCAGGCTTCTGAACTTTCCGATCTTGTTAATCCGGTCCCTTACGTCGCGCTATCCTAACCGGGACCGGCTCCCCAATCCCCTTGGGATTGTCAATATAAACAGCGACGGCGCCCATGGCTGGTCGTTAGGAGGCTTTGATTAGATGAGAGACAATAATAACAATTCTCCCAAAAATCCGCCGCCTTTTCCCGAACTGACTTACGATCTCGAATTTAACGACACCGATTTACCTGATACCATGAACCTGATCCCCATGGCTGAACTCAATTCTTTCCCCCAACTGAGGTCAAGTATATGTGTCGATGAGAGTATGTCCAGGCAAGCGGTCCTCAAAAGCTGCGACACCAACGGCTGTCTGGCTCTTTTTGCTATTAAGAGCCTAAACGTTGATACCGATTGCCTTACTAGGGACGATTTTTATCCGGTCGGTGTGGCCGTAAACATCGTTGGCTTCGAGGAGGTCTCTGAAAACGTCTTGAAAGTTACTGTCCAGGGGCTATGCCGCATAACCCTCGATCAAGTCATTAACGAAAAAGACAAGCCGCCCAAGGCCCGCCTAACCCGCTGGCCCGAGTACAAGGCTAGAGCCTACAACATCGACCACTTGATAATCGAAGCTCGCCGGCTCTTCGCCGAAGTCGTCAAAATGATCCCCGGGCTTCCCATAAACCTATTTAAGCTAAACCAACTCCTCGAAGAGCAGCCCTCGGTTTTAGCTGACCTTATCATGGCGGCCTTGCCGCTTAAGCCGACTTTTAAAGCTCAATACCTTTTAATTGACGATCTTGAAGAGCGCTTCTTATGCATCCTTAAGTACCTAACCGTGGAACTCAATAACCGCCGGATGGGCCAGGCCATAACTGAGAGGATCGAAAAGAGCCTGGGCCGCCGTCAAATGGAGATGCACCTTCGTGAACAGATGAAAGCTATCAAGGCCGAATTAGGTGAAGCCGAAGATATTGATTCTAATAGTGAATTAGCCTTGCGCTTAAAAGCGCTCACTCTACCCGAGGACGTCCGGACGGCTGTTGACCGGGAGTTTCAAAGGCTCAAGAACATGCCGCCCCAGAGCTCTGAGTCCTGCGCCATCCAAAACTTTTTAGATTGGATTATTGCTCTGCCGTGGAACACCTCAACCGATGAAGCTACCGATCTGACGCGGGCCAGGGAGATCTTAGATCGCGATCATTACGGTTTAACTAAAGTCAAAAAGCGCCTTTTAGAGTTTTTAGCTGTCCATAAGCTGACCAGTAGCC
>JAITJB010000234.1 GCA_031279155.1 Deltaproteobacteria bacterium
CAGGGCCAGCCCGTAGTTATGAACAATGAAACCACAATCACGCTCGATCTGCCTCAGTGGGATCGTCAGACCATAGCTGGCGGCTTTGAGCTAAGGGATGTAACGAGCTTTCTTCAAAAAGTCAAATTAGATCTCTATTACCAAAACCTTAAGAAGGATTTTTACAACAATATCTATGTCCACAACTGGCAAGGCGCAGCCATAGTCGATGTCAGTACTGACGTCCATACTCTTAACGATCAAAATAGCTTTGGCGGCGTCCTTCAGACCGACTGGTCCTTAGGCGATCACCACCTTATTGTTGGGGCTGATTTTAACCGTGACGATCTCGACGCCTTAGACGATCGCCCGGGCGGCTATAGTCTTATTAAAATGGGAAATATGGTAATGCAGACGCCCATCGCCGCTTCAGCCTACTCCTACCGGGCTGTCCAGGACAACCTCGGGGTTTTCGCCCAAGATGAATGGACCATTTCCGATGATCTTACGGCCACCTTGGGTATCAGGGAGACCTGGGTGACCTCGGAGCTAAAAGATAACGGCAACAATCCCAACCTCCCGCCGGGCCGCAAAATATCTGACTCCAAACCTGTTGGAAATGTCGGTCTAGTCTACTCAGGCTTTGGCTCAGTATCTCTACGGGCCTTGTGGAGTCAAGGTTACCGCTTCCCGCCTTTAAACGCCTTGTACTTTGGTACCGTCCACGGCTCGTCCAGCGCCACCCTACCTAACCCCGACCTCGAGCCTGAGACTTCAAATAGTTACGAATTAGGCGTTCGCTTCGATGACGGAGGCCTAAGTTTTGACATCGGGATCTTTGCCAACCAGGCTAAGAACTACATCACCACGCAGCCTATTGAAGGCGGCAACAATCAATACGTCAACGCCGATCAAGCTCAGACCATTGGCCTGGAATTGGGCTTAGCCTACAACATCCCCTCAACAGGCCTAACCCCGTACACGACCGCCACCTTCCTGCGCCGCAAGATTACCAACACCATTACGGCCAGCCGAAGAAATGGGACTTCCTCTCAAGTCACATACTCGACCTACGACGTGGGACAGCCTTCCTTATGGGGCCGAGTTGGTATAAAATACGAAAAAGATTTTGAGAACTCCTTTGTCTTCTTGTCAGATGTCTACATGGATTGGGCTGTTAAATCCCAAGAATACTACTACGATTCCAGCTTTATCCATGATTTTAACGGTACTGGCGTCCAAAGCACCTTTGATTACGGTTTTGTCACCGATGAGTATCCGGCCTGGACCACCCTTAATCTCTCGCTAGGGCTTAAGTGGGGAACCAATCACCGCTGGAACGCTACCTTAGGCCTCAGAAACATCTTTGACCGCGAATACCGGATCGCTACCAATACGATCGTTGAAAGCGGCTTCCACATTGTGGCGGGAATAGGTTTTGAATTCTGATATAACCACCTCTGATGGCTCTGGCGCCCAAGTTTCTGGCGCCAAGCCATCATTAAAAAACCGCTTGTCGGCTTTATTAGACGGTCGTGGGTTATTTAAAACCCACGAACTTGTAACCATTGGGCTCTTTGCCGCTGGCTCGAGAGCCGCCTCTTTAACGGTGGCTCTCGTAGGCGGCGGCATGAACCCGGTAACCATGATCATCAGGAGCGCCGTTCATTCGGCTCTCCTGTTGGTCCTTTTAGCCAAGGTCCCTAGGACCGGGGCTCTGACCATGGCCACCTTGGTTGGGGGACTGTTGTCCTTCTTTCTCTTGGGTCAGGCCATGATGACCTTACCGATGGTCATTATAGTCACCGCCCTAACCGAAGTCTTCATCAAAGTCTTGGGCGGGCTTGAGCGCCGGCCTAATTTAGGCATCTTAGCCATTATAATTTCAGAATTATTAACCCGGGTTATTAACATCGCTTTAGGTCTCGTTACTTTCCGCGAGCAGCCAGGCTTGATCATTATGGTGGCCTTCATTTCAGCCTTCAGCTACCTAGGCATTATCCTAGGCCTCTTTGGCGGCAAAAAAATGATCAAGGAGCTTCGACATGCCGGGCTTATCGCGTAAATTTAGATCTTCGGCTACTAACCGCTTAAATCTCGCCCCTGAAACCAGGCTACTTTTGACCTTTTTGGCATCACTATTTTCGCTTATCTTTTCTAGCGGCCTTTCTTTGGGCATACTGGCCTTAGTTTCAGCCGTCTACATGCTCCTTGAGGTCCGGCCCAAAGCGGTTATCATAGTCTACCTGGCTTTTGCCGTCATGGCGGCTATTGCCTTATCGTGCTTAAAGATCATTTCTCTTTTTGTACCGGTCATGAGAGAGCAGCCTTTGAGCGCAGCTTTTCTGCCCTTTGTCCGCATGTCCATTAGTTTAAACGTCATCTTGCCCTTGGCTTTAAACTCCAAGCTCTCAGAACTAGCCAACACCTTAGGCCGTTTAAAATTTCCGGGGATAATTAAGCTGCCTTTAATTATCACCATCAGGTTTATCCCAACCTTTTTTAACGATCTTCAGCTCCTACGCGAGGCGGTGGCCATACGGTTTAGGGGCCTCTCTGGCCCCCTTTTCTGGCTGCGCCATCCCTTACTTTTGTGGCGGGTCTTTTTTATGCCCTTAGTCGTCCGCCTGATACGATCTGCCGACGATCTGGCCATCGCAGCTGAGCTCAAGGGCTTAAGCGCTTCCACGGACTTTGGCGGCGGGAAGATCCTCTTAGCCAACTCAGACAAAATCGCCCTTTGCCTAACTACTATCAGTATCAGCATGGCCTATATGGCCGGGCAGCTCTCTGCCCTGTAAGCTAAAATATGCTTAAAGTCCAATCCTTAACCTTTACCCACGCGGCCAGTAACCTCCCAGCTGTTATCGACGCCAATTTTGAGCTCGAGCCCGGGCGAGCCCTCCTGGTCACCGGTCCCAGCGGCGGCGGCAAAAGCACTCTCCTCTCTCTTCTGGCCGGCTTAGCCCCGGGCTTTTTAAAGGGCAAACTCACCGGCTCCATCGTTTTAGATGGCCGCTCTCCTCAGGACCCGGGCCTTTGGGCCGAAAATGTTGGCCTCATGACCCAAAACCCTGAGAGCCAATTTTTAGCCGGTAGCGTCCTAGATGAGATCTACCTAACCCTGCGCTGCCGGGGTAAGACCGGCCCGCAGGCTCAGCAGGCCGCCGAAGAGAGGCTTTCGGCCTTGGGCATAAGCGACATACGCGATCAAAGCGTCTTTAAGCTATCAGAGGGTCAAAAGCAAAAAGTCATCTTAGCCGCCTTAACGGCCCTAAAACCCAAGGTCCTTCTTTTGGACGAGCCTAGCGCCAATCTCGACCCTGAGGCTCTGGTATCTCTTTCCCAAACCCTTAAGATGCTCGTAAGCGAAGGCCTAAGCCTTATTATTGCCGATCACAGGCTTGCTTGGCTTAGGCCAGTCTGCCAAGATATATTAGTTTTAAATAATGGCCAAACTGTCTACCGTGGCGGCTTTTCTCCCCTAGAAGATGATAATTTCCGATCTCATTTAGGTTTAAGAGCCGTAACCTTATCAAGTTTTGATAATCTACCCAAAGCCCCCATGGGGTCTGGCCCCGGGGTATGGGTCGATAACCTTACCTTTAGCTATCGAGGCGGACCGCCTATTTTAGAAGATCTAAACTTAAGGGTCGATTACGATAAGGTCACAGCCGTAGTAGGTCCCAGCGGCCGGGGTAAAACCACGGTGGCTAGAGTGATGTGCGGCTTAGAAAAACCCCAAAGTGGGAGAGTCGTCTTTCAAGACGCCCCTCTCAAAGAAGCTTACGGGACGGTAGTACTGCAAAATACCGATCATCAACTCTACATGCCCAAGGTCTCTAGTGAAATCGATCTGGCCTTAGCCCCTGGAAAAAAATCTAGACCCACCCCAACGCCTAAGGCCCTGGAAATTCTAGAAGCTTACGGTTTGTGCCATCTGGCCGATCGCCATCCCCAATCGCTCTCTGGCGGCGAAAAACAGCGCTTAGCCGTGGCCGTGGGTTTAGCGCGCCCCACCAAGCTCTTAGTTCTTGATGAGCCCACTTCCGGTCTCGATGGGCTAAACCTTAAGCTCATGAGTAATCAGATAAATTTAGCGGCCCAGAGAGGCACTGCCGTTATGGTCATCACCCATGATAGCGAGCTGGTTAACCTTGCGGCCAATCAGGTTTTCGATATGGGCCCGAGTCCGAGTTAATTTAGACAAACATAGCTAAGTATTAGTAAATATTAGTCAACTACGTCCCCATCTTAGCCCGGTAGCCAGATTGTTTTTACCTGGGCTAATGCTTACAAGAATAAAATTATCCAAAAAAAAGAGGTTTTTTATGAGTAAAGTCCTGGTGGTTTATTCCAGCTTAACTGACAACACCAAAAAAGTGGCCGAAGCTATTTCGGCGGCTATCCCGGGCTCGGAACTAGCTTCGGTCGATAAAACCGAGTTAGATGAGCTAAAAGATCTAAGCGGCTATGAGGCCATTATTGTTGGCTTTTGGGTAGATAAAGGCCGAGCTGACCCTAAGACCCTTAAATTTTTTGAAAAACTCAAAAACCAGACCACAGCCTTTTTCTTCACCCTAGGGGCCTATCCCGACACCAAACACGCTGATGACGTGGCTTCTTCCACCGAAAAATTACTAACCGAAGGCGGCAACAAGGTTTTAGGTCATTTCCGCTGCCAGGGCAAAGTTGATCCCAACCTTTTAGAGAAGATGAAAAAAATGCTGCCCCCCGATCACCCTCACTCCCAGATGACCCCGGAGCGCCAGGCCAGACTCGATGAGGCGGCTAAGCACCCCAATGAGGAAGATTTCCAAAAGGCCGCAGCCTTTGCCCGCGACACCTTAAGTAAAATCGCTAGCAAGTAGCCTTAGATATTTTAGATGGGCTAGCGAAGCACTGCTTTGCTTGGCTTTGCTTGGCTTTGCTAAGCTTGGCTTGGCTTCGCTTCGCTTAACTTGGCTTAGCTTAGCTTCGCTAGCCTAAAAAAGCCTAACCCACCCCTTTGGGCAGGAGAAATCATGCGGGCCATGAACGAAAGCGAAATCGATAAGGCAGTTAGTAGCCTTAAATGGGCCTCCATCATGACGGTCAGGGAAGATGGCCGGCCTTACGCCATTGAGGCCACGCCTTTTATGATGGATGGCCAGATCTGTTTCATGATAAACCCTAACGGGACGACCAAAAAAAATCTCGATCACGCCGATAAGGTGCTCTTAAAATTTACGGCCACCAGTAAAGATCTGGATCACTGGCTAGGCGTATCGTGTCAGGGCACCGGAAAATTTATCCGCGATAGTAAAACTATCGGCGAAGGTTGGGCCCTCCTAGGTAAGGTCATGGGCGCCGACTACACGAAAGCCGCCGAAAAATTTATGGCTACCCCCGAGCGCTCGCCAATGCTGGCCGTTTCCATTACCGAAAAAACCGGACGCTGTAGCGCATCAGCCGGGCAGGCTTTGCCCGATATTTTGGGCTAGCCAACCATTTTTCTTGACAAGATAAATTTAGTCGCATAGAATTTTAAGTAAGAATTTTTTCCAAAGCCCAAAGCTTTTTCCTCTCTTTTTTAGAACTCACAATAGGCTACGGCTCGTCAGTTAATCCCTGAAGGCCGGACAGTATGAACTGTCCGGCCTTTTTTTTGTCTTGGTTAACTTTTTTTAAATTTTTGTCTTTGTAAACTTTTGTCTTTGTAATCTTTTATCTTGGGTAATTTTCCCAAAAAGGCGTCCGCCAAGGAGCTTTTATGAAACACTCTCGCTTTCTTTTGATCCTAACATTACTGGCCATGACCTGGTCGGTCCCGGCTTTGGCCGAAAAATTTACCATCGGCTTTCAGCCCTACGACACCATCAGCTACCAGGTCATCGTCAACGCCGAGCTCGGCCTTTGGAAGAAATACATGCCCGAAGGAACTGAGCTTGAGTTTAGTCCGGCCCTCCAGGGCACGATAGTTGCCAACAACATGCTGGCCAATAAGGCCGTAGCCGGCTACATGAGCATAATGCCGGCGACCATTTTGGCTTCCAAAAGCGATCAAGCCGAGATTAAAATTGTCGCCTCTTTAGGCATGAGCGAAGGCACCCGCTGCTCACTGGTCTTAGTCCGCCATGACGCCCCCCAATTTAAAAACGTAGAGGAGCTTGCCAGATGGCTTGACGGCAAAACCATCGCCGCCCCCAAGGGCAGCGCCTCGGATCAGTATTTGCGTAGGTTTTTTGAAAAATATAACGTTAAGCCCAAAGAATATTTAAACCAATCAATCGAGGTTATCGCCACCAACTTCAGAACCGGTAAACTCGACGCCGCTTCGGCTTGGGAACCCACGGTCTCCAGGATTGCCGATAACGTTGGCGAGGGCTACGTCCGCATCGCCGCCGACGGCAGCGCCGCTGACAATTACGATCTGGGCATCTTAGTTATGCGCAACGACTTTATCCAAAACCACCCGGAAGCGGCCAAGGGCTACCTTAGAAGTGAACTTGAAGCCCAGAGGTTCCTCTTAGATCCCAAAAATCAGGAGGCCGTCGTTGAAATGGTCTCTAAATACGCAACGGGCATTGATAAAAACGTCCTTTGGTACTCCATTTATGGCCAGGTTCCTTTGGATCGCAAAAACCCGGTTCGCGAGTGGAAGTCCTTTTACTTTAACGCTTTGGAAAGTAAAAACATCAGCGAAGTTGCTCCCTTCCTCTATCAGGAAAAAGTCATAGCTGTACCGAATCTGAAAGATTGGGTCGTAGACGATTCCTTAGCCAGGGAGGTCTTCAGTGAAGCCGGCTATACCCCTGTGGACGATGAGGCCACCTTGGGCTATATCTACGGCAAACAGGCTTCAGAATCGCCCTTTAAAAAGAAATAACCCCCATATTTTATCTAAGCCGTAAATCGCTCAAAGGGCCCGGGAGAGCTTAGTAAGCTTCGAGAACTTCGAGTGTTTCGTGAGCTTCGAAAACTTCGTAAGCTTCGTAAGCTTCTCCCGGCTAGGAGATTGGCCATGAGCAGACAATTGGAAGTTGATACATTTGTGCCGGGCTTGGAAAGCGCGCAGCCGCTTGTCGCGCAAGGCGCGCAAGTCGTGCAAGGCGCCGCCAATAATTTTCAGAAAGCCAAAAAGGCCAACCCGCCCTTAAAGGCTCTTAGCGCCCTAGCTCGAAAATTACTGCGCTATCTCGCCGGCCCGACCCTTTGGCTAAATCTAACCGGTTTGGTGGGCTTTGTGGCTCTATGGCACCTTCTAACCAATGTCTTTAAGTTGCCCCTCTTCGATAAGCTGCCCGGGCCCGGAGAAACGGTCAGGGAGTGGTTTTCCCGTAACCCCACTTACGGGCTATCTATCTTTACTTTTGAGTACTATCAGCACATCGGCTTAAGCTGCCTGAGGGTCTTTTTGGCCTTTTTATTGGCGACCGGCTTAGGCGTCCCTTTAGGCCTCTTGATGGGCTGGAAGAAGACCTTTAGCGATTACACTTTCCCGGTCTTAGAACTATTAAGGCCCATCCCCATGCTGGCGTGGGTGCCTTTGGCCATCTTGATGTGGCCGGGAAGAGAATCTTCCATAGTCTTTTTGACCTTTTTAGGCAGCTTTTTTGCCACCCTTTTAAATTCCTGGCTTGGCGTTAAATCTATCGACAAGGCCTATTTCCGGGCCGCCGCTTCATTGGGCGCCTCTGAAAGCCTTATTTTTAGAAAGGTCGTCTGGCCAGGGGCCATGCCCTTTGTCTTTACCGGCCTTCAGATCAGCATGGGTTACGCCTGGTTTTCGCTGGTGGCCGGCGAAATGCTGGCCGGAGAATTTGGCTTAGGTTACCTCATTTGGGATAGTTACATCCTGGTCCAATACCCGGTCATCATCATCGCCATGTTCACCTTAGGCCTGGTTGGCTCCTTAAGTAGCCTCCTAATTAGGCTACTAGGCGATTTTTTAATACGCTGGCAAGTTAGGGGCGCTTAAATGACTACTTTGGTAGGATCTATAAGCATAAACAACGCGGCCAAGGTCTACAGTCCCGACGATAGCGCCGTGGTCGCCCTCAAAGACTGCTCCATGGAGATAGCTGCCGGAGAATTTGCCGTCTTAGTCGGGCCTTCCGGCTGCGGAAAAACCACTTTACTTAACGCTATCGCCGGCTTTCATAGCTTAACCGATGGCGAGATCCTCTTAGACGGCCAACAGCTCTCCACCCCCGCCAAACCCGCCGTACCCGGAGCTGACCGCATCGTGGTTTTCCAAAACGGGGCCTTATTTCCCTGGATGACGGTTTTAGAAAACGTCAG
>JAITJB010000251.1 GCA_031279155.1 Deltaproteobacteria bacterium
AGGGTTTTTACGCCGAGAATAAATCTCGGCGCAGCCTTCGAGACCATGGATACTAGTATTTCCATTGCCTCCAGGTTTTCTGAGATAGAGGGCATTCCGGCCTTTATAGGCTCGTCTCCTGAGATTAGCCGCTCAAGACTTATCGCTGAAGCCGGAGCTGACCTAAGCTTAAGCGACCGTGTTACCGTCTCTTTGGACTATCGCGGTAGCTTCCGTCGGCGGGAGATGCTCCACAGCGGGACGCTAAGCCTAAAGTTTGATTTTTAATGGCTTAAAGCTATTTTAAAAACTGCAAGCTCAATCACCAAGACATCACGGCCGCTAAGATATCTCAGCCGCTAAGACATTTCAGCCACTAAGACATCACAGCCATGAAGGGAGGGCCAAGGCCCTCCCCTCATGGCTGAAATTATTTTTTGGCGGCAAAAGGCAGATTGCGTTTAGCGTCTAGGGGTGAGAGAAAATCACTTGTCTTGCTATCTTGCTATCTTGGCATCTTGCTATCTTGCTATCTTGGTATCGTGGTATTGGGGTATTGGGTGATGGGGTATCGTGGTATTGGATTATGGGGGTATAGGGTTATGGGATTTTGGGATTTTTTAGCTTAGGAGGAAAATTGTGATATAATTTTGGCAATGCTCGCTCTTATCAATGGGCTCTTGTCATCTTGAGCTGATAAGGTCAAGGCGGGCTAAATTAAAAAATAAAGCAAAGTTCCCTTAAGGAGAACCGGTGTCGATCAGCGCGGCCATGAACACTTCTGTCACTGCCTTAAACGCCTTTGGCGTTGGCACTCAGGTTATCGCTAACAACCTGGCCAACGTCTTGACCGAGGGGTTTAAGTCAAGCCGGGCTCTGTATTACGATTTGCCTAAAAGCTCAGGCGCCGGGGTCACCACCCAGAAACTTTTCTCCCCCACCGGACCGCTTATTCCCGTCCAGGGCCTCCCGCCCAATCCTAATTCCTCGCCGTTAGTCCCCGAAGGTTTTGTGGAGGGCTCAAACACCGACATAGCTACCGAGATGGTAGGTCTAATCGTAACCAGCCGGGCCTACCAGGCCAACGCTAAGGTCGTGCCCACGGTCGATTCTATGCTGGGAACGATAATAAACCTACGAGTTTAGCTCAATCATCCCTCTGTCAGTCTGACTTGTCGTTATACAGCCCAAGTTTGACCCTGAGGGTATCGAGGTAGTGTCGCCTGGGATTAGAGACTAGGCGCACAGCCGCATTTGATCGGTATAATTTTATCTGGTCTAAGGGCTCAAGGGGGGTGAAGGTCTGGCCATCGGTCGTTAAAAGGACGTCGCCGGTCTGTTCGCCGATAATGACCTCAACGTTTAAGTTAAGCGGCAAAAGCACCGAACGGGTGGCCAGGGTAAAGGGGCAGATGGGCGTGATTAAGACAGCTTCTAGACTTGGAAAAACCACGGGTCCACCCGCCGATAAGTTGTAGGCGGTCGATCCCGTTGGGGTGGCTAAAATAAGCCCATCGGCTCGGTAGGTCCAATAGTCGGTACCGGCTACCGAGAGCTTAAGGCTCATAATCCTGGCCGGGGCGCCCTTGTTGATGACAGCGTCATTGATGATGGTCGAGCGGTTTATCTCACGGCCTGCCCGGACGACTGAGACATCTAAGACCGTACGGTCCTGGACCTTGGCCGTGCCCGAGACAGCCGATTGCAGGATTTCTGGTAGGATTTCCGGCTCAATTTCAGCTAAAAATCCCAATCGGCCTAGGTTAACGCCAACGATGGGGGCCCCACCGAGTCCCCAAGAACGGGCGGCGTATAGAAGGGTCCCGTCACCACCTAGGGAGACTATCAATTTGGGATTAAAATCCTTTGGCGGTTGGGGCTTTTGGTTTTGCGGGCTGGAAATATCTCTATAGACCCGAAACCGGCCTTCCATGGAGGCTTGGGTTCGATCGGCTAGCTCGACGGCAGCGAGATCGTTTTTGTAGACAATGACCAAATCATCCATAGACAGCCTCCCAGGCAAAATCTTTGTCAGCCACTATTATAAGGTCTTTTTCGGGTTTTGGGACCCAAAACAGGCTTTTGTTTTGGCTGAAATTGTATCACGAGTACCCTGATCTAACCAGGAGGATAACCTAAAAAATGCAACTTAGGGACGATATCTTTTTTTATCCAAGCCGCAACGGGATGGACTTCACCGGAGAAATCAACTCCAACACCATCTTAATCAGAGGCCCTAAGCACCTTTTGATCGATCCCGGCATTATTTTGCGGTGGGAGGAACTTATTGAATCTATACGAGCTGACGGCCTAAAGCCCGAAGATATCGGCTTGGTCTTTATGACCCACTGTCACCCCGACCACGCCGAGGCGGCCATAAAATTTAAGGCCGAGTTTAAGACCGAGTTGGCCTTAGGTAACCTTGAAAGAGAGTTCTTAGGCGGCGTGGGTAGGACTTTTTACCGCAAGGAATTTTACCAGCGAGAGAAGGCCGGGTCTAGATACCAGGTCCACGAGTACCTCCAGCCAGATAAGTCGATGATGAGCCCGGTCTTCTCAGGGCCCTTCCTCTACGAGGGCCGTCAATTCCGTCTATACGCCACCGCCGGCCATTCGCCGGGCGGACTTAGCTTCCACTGGCCGGAGGCCGGGCTCTTGGCGCCTGGCGATAATTTTTTTCCAGGTACCATCGGAGCTTACGACCTACCGGGCGGTAGCTTATGGGCCCTATCTCGGACCATCAGCATTTTAAATGGCCTAAAAGATGTCGAACTGGTCCTATGCGGCCACGGTCGCCCCATTGAGGGCCAAAGAAATGTCAGGGATAATTTCGAGGTTTTATTTGAGGAAATCAGGGAAAAAGAAGCTTATAAGGACGCGGAAGGCTGCTGAGACGTGCTTTCTATATCTAGATAACTAGCCTAAATTTTAGTTAATAAGAATACTAAATAAAAAAGCAAAAAGAGCGAGTAAAAAGAAAAGAGGTGCCTAGGCTGCCTCTTTTCTTTTTAATTTAGGAATTTGATTGTGCTATTTATGGCTAAATTTAGGAAACGACCAGGCCAGCGCGGTAGGCTTTAAGATACCTAAAGGAGTTTTTGTCGCGACCGGCTAAGGCCTCGGCTGCGGCAATGGTCCCCATCATGGGTTTATCCAAGGGGTTCATGATAGCCCCGTCGAGGCCGGCGTAAATGGCCTGGGCCATGAAAATCCGGTTGAGAAATTTTCTCTCAGGTAGTCCATAGCTGATATTTGAGAGTCCGCACATAAAGTGAATACCTGGATAGCGATTTTTTATCTCCGATACCGTATTGATAAACTCGGCCCCAAAGGAGTGGTTGGTGCCCAGGGGCTGGACCAGGGGATCGATGTAGATGTTAGTTATCGGTACATTTTTAGCTGTCAGACCCTCAACCAGTTTATCGGCGATGCTCAAGCGGTCAGCGCAGGTGGTCGGCATGCCGGCATCGCTCATGCACAGGGCTACGACTTTAAAATCGGTTCCGGCCACTAGCGGCAGGAGCTTTTCCCAACGGGCTTTTTCCATGGAGATGGAGTTGATCATCGGGGTGCCCTTGTGAACGCTTAAGGCGGCTTCAATGGCCAAGGGGTCGGGGCTATCTAAGGCGCAGGGTTTTTCGGAGACCGATTGGACGGTCTGAGTCAACCACTTAAGGTAGTCAGCTTCCTTGCCCACGAAAATACCGGCGTTTACGTCGATATAATGGGCTCCGGCCTTCTCTTCGTCAATGGCCACGGTTTTTATGTACTCGGCGTCGCCTTTTTCAATGGCCTGGCTAACGGCCTTGCGGCTGGCGTTGATAAGTTCGCCGACAATAATCATTTAATGCCTCCGTATCCGTCCGGTCGAACCGGGGAGAATTGTTGACCGGGCTTAAGATAAGCTTAAGCGACATATAAACTCCGCAGCCCTGGGGCAGCCCTAAGGCTGCGGAATTATTCCAGGGTTTTGCTTAGCCTCAGCTGGCCAGCTTACGGGCTAGTTCCACGGCCCCGGGGGCGTCTTCGGAGTAGCCGGTAGCGCCGATCTTGTCGGCAAAAGCCTTGGTCACGGGGGCGCCGCCCACCATGGTCTTGACCGTTAGGCCAGCCTCTTTAAGGGCGTTGACCGTCTCTTCCATGGCCGGCATGGTGGTGGTCAGAAGGGCGCTTAAACCGACGATCTGGGCCTGGTGTTTCTTGGCCTCCTCAACGAAGGTTTTAGGTTCGACATCAACGCCAAGGTCGACGATCTCAAAGCCGCCGCCTTCGAGCATCATGCCTACCAGGTTCTTACCGATGTCGTGGAGATCGCCTTTGACGGTGCCGATGACGATTTTACCAGCCGACGAGCCGCCGGCAGCGCCTAATTTGGGTTTAAGTATTTCCAAACCCTTTTTCATGGTTTGGGCGGCCATGAGCATCTCGGGGACAAATAATTCGCCCTCGGAGAATTGCTTACCAACATAATCCATGGCCGAAATGAGTCCTTCTTTTAGAAGTTGGTCGAGATCAGTTCCAGCGTCTAGCTCTTTTTGGATCAAATCCGGCATCCCGTCTTCATCGAAATCAATAACAGCCTGATAAACTTGTTTGATGGACATTATGGGCTCTCCTGTAGCTTGGTTGGCAATTTTCCGGGACGCTCGGGTCAACGTATCCGGGATTGCCGGGGGTGATGATTGAGGCCGGATGATCAAAATCCGGGTTAATCATCTATATGACCTGGGTAGATTATAAAAGACGCCAGAACTAAAAGCAAGAAAATTCTTGAGTCATGGTTTTTCGTGTTTATTTAGTTTTTATGGGGTATTAAGCTTGAAGGCGAGGGGGTTAAGGGCTTTTTTGTAAATTTTATTTGACAACCAAAGCCGTTTTTGGGTGATTTTGAAGGGGTATTGGGTCAGAAAAAATGGGGCTAAGATAGGGCTATGAGCTTGGGCCCCCCTAAACGTTTATGGCCGTCAGGGGGGCGAGAGAGCATTTGAAAGCTTTTTTAGGCTAGGCTGGCTTTTACCGATCTTGCTGGACGAAAAGTTAAAGAGTTATAGGCTTTGACCTTGATCTCCTCGCCGGTTTGAGGGTTCCGGCAGGTCCGCTTAGCTCTTTTGACCACCCGGAACACGCCCAAGCCGTAGACGGCTAGTCGCTTATCTTTCTTGACAGTTTTAAGTATGGTTTTGATCAGACAGTCGACGATGGCTTTAGTGGCAACTTGGCTCATGCCGGTTTCTTCAGCCACTTTGGCGATCAATTCGGCTTTTTTCATGAAATCCTCCTGTAGATGATCATGGGGGGCCCAAGGCGCTTAAGCTCACGGGGCTCACGAGGGGCCTCAATAAGGCTTATGGGATTTGGCGCCAAGGGTAAAGGGGACCGTGAGGTCCAATTAGAGGAATGGTTTAGGCTGCCCTTACATGCTTTCGTCCATGGCTTTGGTCCATGGCTGTCAGTCCATGGCTTTGAGGTCCATGCGTTCGGTCGCAGAAGAGAAATTGCCCACCTAGGCTTACTTGGTCAGAGAACATTTGAGTATAATATCTTAAAGGGCACGAAACATGGAAGATACAAGCGATATCGGTCAGGAAAAGTTCTAATGTTCAGATTTTAAGCCAACAACGAAGGTGCTAAGAAATATAATTTGAATGTGTGTGCTGCCTGATTAAGTTATTGGTATACCGCTTGTAAACCCCGTTGTTTAAGCGCCCTAAGTCGGGCCATTTTTTAAGTCAAAATTCTTTATTCACCATGCTAATGGAAAATAAGCACAAAGTCAATATACCAGCTAGTAAAAAATAAAACTTTTCGAAGTTTTAATGCTCGGGCTCTAAGATATTGCAGGGCTGGCTAGGGACTAGGCCTTTAATGATCTTATATTTATAAAGAAATCTCCAGTTTAACTTGTTGGAATTTAGTTTTAGATTGCCAATAAAAAATCAAGTCCTAACTGAGATATGGCCTTGGGTAAATAATCTTCCACTTTGACTGCTTATTAAAACGAGCCGTTTTTGTAAATTTGCATATGTCAGTAGCAAGCCGGGTATGTTCCCAGACTGATGAGTCGTATATCAGAAAAAAAATATGGTTTTTAAATTTGTAAATTCTTTGACAAATGTTAGGAGTCTGTTAGATTGAAGGTTTATTTTGATGGTCAGCTAAAAATCTTGTTTACTAGCTCAGGGTTTACTAGCCTAGGGCTTAACCCCGGCTTAACAGCCCAGGCTTATTAACCCCAAGGGTACATCCCTGGCTAGCTAGCCAGGGATGTAATCTTATCTGATATCGGCCCAGGGGTTTGTAAGCTTGTAAACTGGCTAGCCATATCTTGATTTGTGCTCAATGGAAGAATAAAATATAACTAGCTTTTATGGTTAAGGTTAGTTTGCCTTGGCCATAAGATCTGACTTACCCGTCTCAGGTACGGGAGGCGCCGCCCGGTCTGGGACGACCCCGCCAATACCCGCATTTCATCTCTCTTCCTATTGCCTCCCCGGTAGGCCTCGTAGGATCCGTAGGACACTTAGGATTAAACTTTCGGTAAGCTGAATTTGGATATAATTATTAAGCTTGAGCCAGGCAAAAGCCTTGGTTTTGGGCTAATTATGTATACTAATTTTTGATACAACCCTGGCGGCTGACGTCCGGAACTTGGGCCCCATCCGGGGACAAGAACCGCAACGGTCTTTTGCCGTCAAATTCAATTGTCCCATCTGTTTGGGGCAACATAGAAAGGAGGCCGCTAAGATTCTCGCCGCCAGAGGACGGGAGGATTAGGGCGGAGCTTATGAGTCACAAGAATTTTTTGTTCACTTCCGAATCGGTTACCGAGGGACATCCCGACAAGGTAGCCGATCAGATTTCCGACGCCATTTTAGATTCCATCTTGGCCAACGATCCCAATGGTAGGGTGGCCGTGGAGACGTTGGTAACCACAGGTTTAGCCATGATCGCTGGCGAGTTGACCACCAAATGTTGGGTCGATCTCACCGATGTGGTCAGGCGAACTATTAGACGCATTGGCTACACAAGTTCGGAGATGGGTTTTGACAGTGAATCCTGCGCCATCATTAACACCATAGGCAAGCAATCGCCGGATATCGCCATGGGTGTAGATCGCAGCCAGGAGCACGAACAAGGCGCGGGAGACCAAGGTTTGATGTTCGGCTATGCCACCGACCAAACCGAAAATTATATGCCG
>JAITJB010000303.1 GCA_031279155.1 Deltaproteobacteria bacterium
CCGGTTTAGTCGATGTTTTAGGCCGTAGCGGCGCGGTTAACATCCAAGGTGAAGAGGTCCAAAAATTAGATGAATTGGCCAATAACACCGTTAAGCGGCGCCTATCAGCTTCAGGTGAGGTCTGCGCTCTAGTTTCCGAAGAAGAGGCTGACGTCATCGAAATCCCTAGGCAGTACCCTCAGGGTAACTACATCGTTCACTTCGATCCCTTAGACGGGAGCTCTAACATCGACGCCAACGTTTCCATCGGAACCATCTTCTCCATCTACCGCCGTCAGTCGCCGTCGGAAGCGGAAAGCACCCCTATGGACGTGCTCCAGCCTGGCTTAAAGCAGGTGGGGGCCGGTTATATTATTTATGGATCTAGCTGCGTCTTAGTTTTTTCCACCGGTCAAGGCGTAAACGGCTTTACCTTAGATCCTTCAATCGGCGAATTTCTCCTATCGCATCCCAACATTAAAACCCCGAACAAAGGAAAAATCTATTCCATCAATGAGGGCAACTACGAGTATTGGGATGAAGGAACTCGCAACTACATCAACTGGATCAAGGAAGGCTATAAGGAGCACGGCATCCACTATACCAGCCGCTACATTGGGTCGCTTGTTGCCGATTTCCACCGCAATCTTCTCTACGGCGGTATCTTTCTCTATCCCATGGATTTTAAGGATCCCACCAAACCCCATGGCAAGCTCAGGCTCATGTGCGAGGCCAACCCCTTGGCTTACCTTATCGAGCAGGCCGGCGGCACGGCCACGACCGGAACTGAGCGCATCTTAGATATCGAGCCCAACTATATCCATCAGAGGGTGCCCTTGATCATCGGATCGCCAGACGATGTGGCCATCTATCAAGAATTTGTAAGTGGCAAACGCACCTGGAGTAAGGCGTGAGTTCTAGTTTGGAGCCACAACCTAAACCAGGGTGGCTACTATCATGGATGCTCTTGATACTGGCCACCCTGGTTTTCTTATTAGCCTTAGATCTCATAAACTTGCCGGCCTCGACCTTTTTAGCCTCCATGATAGCTGCGGTTTGTCTTTCGGTATTTTGGCGCTGCCCAATAGTACCTGACATAGGCTTTAAAGTGGCTCAGGGCTTTATCGGGGGCTTGGTAGCCAGTTCTATTTCTTATCAGTCTTTGGTTTCCTTGGCTAGCGATTGGCCCTTTATCATAGGCGGCGCCCTGTGGGGCATCATCATGGGGGTCATGGCTAGCCTTATTTTATTTCGCCTTAAAATCCTACCAGGTCCTTCGGCCTTTTGGTGTTTTTCGCCGGGCGGGGCTATGATCATGGTCTTAATGTCCGGCAACTACGGGGCCGACATGAGGCTGGTGGCCTTTAGCCAGTATTTTAGAGTGGCTTTAGTTTCCATCTTAGCCATCTTCGTTTCCGGCTTCTTCGTTGACACTAGCTCCATCATGAGTTCCAGGCAATTACCCATTTACAGCATAGATTTTAGCGATTTATTTTTGACCATTATAGCTGTACTTTTCGCCACCTATTTGGCCAAGATAATTCCCCTCTCCGGCGGCGCTCTCTTGATTCCCTTGTTTCTAACGGGACTAGCCAAGGCGGCTATCGGCTTTGAGGTGAGCGTGCCTTTTTTTATAAGGATTCCCTGTTATGTTTTGGTGGGCTGGCGCATAGGTAGTAGCTTTGACCGTCAGGTTTTCTTTACCATCCTAAAAGCTTTACCGGCCATGACTCTGTGCCTCTTAGTCATGATCGCCGGCTGCGGCCTATACGGTTTTTGGCTTTGGGTTGGCTTGGGCTTAAGTCCGTTAACAGCCTATCTAGCAAGTTGCCCCGGCGGCATTGACGCGGTCTTAATCATAGCCGCCGCCAGCGAGGCTAATCTCTCCTTTATTACGGCCATGCAGGTCATGCGGGTCATAGTCGTTCTCATCTGCGGTCAGTTCTTATTTTCCTGGCTGACTAAGCGATACGGCTTTAAAGATCTAAGCCCCAAAAAAAGCCCGCCTAAGTTTAGAGGGGGGCTGTAAGAAAAGCAGGGCTACGTTTTAAATGGGGCTAAAAAAAGCTTGGCTAGTTTTAAAAGAGCTAAAAGAAAAGCCCGGCTAAGCTTTAAGGGCTTAGCCGGGCTTTTCGGTAATTTAGGTTAGAGGATTAATCGTGGTGGCGATAATTGCCGCTGCTGCGGCGCTCGCCGCCGCGGTCCTCGCGGCCACGAGCTTCGTTGACCCTAAGGCTGCGACCGCCCAGTTCGGTCCCGTTAAGGGCCTCAATGGCGGCTAGAGCTTGCTCAGGATCCATCTCTACGAAGCCGAAGCCCCGGGGGCGACCGGTTTCGCGATCGCTGATAAGGTTGACGGAATGGACGGTTCCAAACCGGCTGAACAGATCGCTAATCTCAGCCTGTGTGGAACTGAAAGGTAAATTGCCAACATAAATCGTTTTCATGACTGCACTACTCCGTGGCGCGTTCACTCCCTGTTAATCAGGGCGGAAATCAAGTCGTGGTCCTGTCAGGTCGAACCAGCATCACCCATATATAAAGGCAAATCAGGGCGTTCCTCTTTATAGTCCGGTCTTAGGGTAAAGGAAGAATGACCGGAAGAAGACGCCTCAATTTGTCGCTATATACTAATATTGAGGTTTGGTTAATAAGAGGGAAACAGTATCGTGTGTCCAAAAAAAGAGCCCCGGAAATAGGGTCAGTTGCTGGAATCCCGGGTTTGTTTTTAGGCGGGATTTAAGGCTGGAACTGACTGAATCTTTGATACAATTTAAAGCAAAGTTTTCCGAAATCTTCTCGCCCACCTTTTGGGCGGATGACCAAGGGTTCTGTCATGAAAACCCTTATTTCGATCACTATCGGAGCTTATCACATGATATCAACCGATTGCAAGTAAAAATTTAGAGGGCTAGTGGCAATATCTGACTTTTTCGTTTTTTTCTGGGTTTTTTTTCTTTCATCCTTACCTTGCTTAGGCTTTTTTGTGTATGGTGGGCTTGATTAATCATTCAATTTTTATTAGGAAATCCGCTAAAGTTTAGGGGCCAGGCTAAAAAAATCATAGATCAATTGCCTAGCTTCTAAGGTCTCTTCGGCCTGGCCTTTAATGAGTCCTTGGGGGCGGCCCGAAGGGGCCTTGTAATTGGATCCCAGAGATCTAAGAAAGGCCTCTAAATTTTCACGCGAAAACTCCGGGTGATACTGAACGCTCAGAACCTTAGGGCTATAAGAGAGGATCTGGTGGGGATCGTGACTACTATGGCCTAATATTTCCGCGCATTTGGGAGGGTTTACAACCACCTGGCTGTGATCCATGTTAGCCTTAAATATCTTAGAGTAACCCGAAAAAAGCGGATGCTTTTGGCCTTTTGGCGTTAAATGTACATCAAAGGTGCCAATAGTTAAGCCCTTGTCGTTGTAATCGACCTCGCCGCCCATGGCCTGGGCCATGATCTGATGACCAAAACAGACCCCTAGGATGGGAAGGCCGCTTTCTATGGCTTTAGGGATCCATTTAGCTAACCTTAGGCTCCAGGCCGCGCGGTTGGTGACCATGGCAAGAGATCCGGTAATTAAGGCCGCCGAAAAGCTAGCCGGGTTTGGCGGGGCGTACTTATTAACGTTTATAACTGTGACCTCAGATTGTTTAAGCGATCCTGCTTCCATAAACATGCCGGCAAAATCGCCTAAGCCATAGCGCTTTGGTATGGCCCCGCATTGGAGGATTAAAAAGGGGTTAGTCATGACAGCCTCGATTAAATAAAATTTAATCAGGTGGGAATTTTTAGGTGGGGATATTTTGGCCAACCAAAATCAGATCATTCTGACAGGGCTTCCGCTTTTTTGGAGGTAAATTTTAAGCTCCCTAATACTGTACTGATTGTAGTGGACGATGGAAGCTATAAGGGCCGCTTGAGCCCCGCCTTCGGTCAGGACCTCTTGTAGGTGCTGAGGGGCTCCGGCCCCGCCAGAGGCGATGACCGGGACGCTTACGTTTGAGGAAATGAGCCTAGTTAGGTTTATCTCGTAGCCGTCTTGGGTGCCATCAGCGTCGATGGAGTTAAGGCAGATTTCGCCAATGCCTAATTGTTCGGCTCTTTTAGCCCACCAAAGGGCGTCAAGGCCCATGGGGGTGCGGCCGCCATTAATAACCACCTCGTAGCCCGAAGGGCATTTTTCCGATACTGGAACTTTTTTGGCGTCTAAGCCTAAGACCACAGCTTGGGAGCCAAAGGCTTTGGCTCCTTCGGAAATTAGGCCCGGGTTTTTAACGGCGCTAGAATTTAAAGATACTTTTTCTGCTCCGGCTAAGAGGACCTGGCGCATGTGCTTAACCGAAGATAATCCTCCGCCAACGCTAAAGGGGATAAAGATGGCCGCAGCCACCCGCTCTACTACGCCTAAAAAGATGCCCCGGCCTTCGGCTGAGGCGGTGATGTCATAGAAGACTATCTCATCGGCCCCTTCCTCGTAATAGCGGCGGGCCGCTTCCACCGGGTCGCCTAAATCGAGGTTATCTTTAAACTTGACGCCCTTAGTTAGAAGCCCATCTCGGACATCTAGACAGACGATGATCCTTTTACTGAGCACTTGGGGCCTCCTGGCAGAAGCGGTGGAAGTTAGCTAAAATTTTAAGACCAGGGCGCCCGCTTTTTTCCGGATGGAACTGTAGGGCCCACAGCCCCTCGCGACCGAAGACGGAGGAAAATTCCAAGCCGTGCCTAGTTAGCCCCAAAGAAAGTCCTGGGCCAGGCACGGGGTAATAGCTGTGGACAAAATAGAATTGATCGTCAGGCGATATGCCCTGCCATAAAGCTGTAGGCCGAATTAAGCTGACCGTGTTCCAGCCCATGTGGGGTATGCGGATAGGGCGCCCGTCGTCATCGGGCTGACCTTGCGGAAACTTTAGGTTTCGTCCGGGTAGTAACCCTAGAGTGGTTGTTTCGTTTTCCTCGCTAGTTTCCAGCATAATCTGGCAGCCAAGGCAGATGCCCAAGAAAGGGCGACCAGAGGCCACTAGCTGGCTAATTAGAGTATCTAGTTTTCGGTCCTTTAGGATATCCATGGCTTGCCCGGCGGCGCCTACTCCCGGAAAGATAAGCCCGCGAGCGTCACTTAGGATTTTAGGATCGTCGGTTATGACCGATTCTAGCTTCAGATGATCCAAGGCCCGTCGGACGCT